>PFGG01000082.1 GCA_002783405.1 bacterium (Candidatus Blackallbacteria) CG13_big_fil_rev_8_21_14_2_50_49_14
AGCTGCCTGTCCTGCGCACAGGAGGGCAAACCTTGCAAAATGGATCCCTGCTGGATTTGCTTCAGCCTGGGGACAAGGTGCAACTCAAGGTCAGAGAGAGTGTGAGCGACCCAGCAGGCAACACGCTCGACAGTCAGCACAGTACAGTTTCAGGCAATGCCAGTTAAAGGCCCGACCTGTTTGCGTTGAGTGTCCTCAATACAAAAGCCCCGGAGTTTTTCCGGGGCTTTTGAAAATTTCTAAAAGTTCAAACGATTCTAAACCGCTCCACAATCGCACAGCGGCGGTCGCGGGTAAAGGTCCAGGCGTTGGTCACGCCATCGCCCGTGGGGCTGGCAATCGTAAACGAGGTATGCCCTTCGCCACCAAAACCAATGCCTGCAACAGCGGGGCCATTTTTGACAAAGATTGAGGTATTGATCGTGCGGGCCATCTGGCTGAGTTTTTCCAAATTATTGGAATGCATAACCGCCGTATGGCCAAAACCATGTTCGGCTTCTTTGGCCAGCTTGATCGCATAATCCACATTGCTGACTCTGACCAGCGGCAAAACGGGTGCCAGAAGTTCAGTCCAGACAAAGGGATGGTTTTCATCGGTTTCACAGACCACCAGGCGAATGCTGGGATCGACCTGAACGCCGATCGCTTCCAAAATCACATGGGCATCTTTACCGACCCATTCCTTGTTGACCACGGAATGGCGACGGGGGCCCCGATCTTCTTTGAGCATCAGTTTCTCAAGCTGCTTGAGCTGCCAGCCTTTGATTTCATAGGCGCCGTGGTTGAGCATTTCCTGTTTCAGGCGATCAGCCACTGAATTGACGACAATCAGCTCTTTTTCATCGAGGCAGATAATATTGTTGTCGAGGCTCGCGCCTTTGACAATATCCCGACCGGCTTGGGTCAAATCTGCGGTTTCATCGACTACGACCGGGGGGTTGCCAGGGCCTGCACCCACCACTTTTTTACCACTCTGCATCGCTTTGCGCACCACATCGGGCCCCCCTGTGACCACGAGCAGTTTGACTTTCTTATGCTGCATCAGGGTCTGGGCCATATCAATAGTGGGGGCACGCAGGGCGACCACCAGATTGGGGGGGCCTCCGGCCTGTACAATCGCCTGGTTGATGACATGCACCATATAGTTGCAAACATTTTTAGCCAGGGGGTGCGGGCAATACACGACGGAATTGCCACCCGAAAGAATACTGATGGTATTGTTAATAATCGTTTCTGTCGGGTTGGTACAGGGCGTAATCGAAGCCACAACCCCAAAGGGAGCGCGCTCATTGATGGTCAAGCCCTGATCTCCACTCACCGCTTTGGTCAGCAAAACTTCGGGGCCTGGGGTTTTATCAATCGCGAGAATATTCTTCTGAATTTTGTCTTCATAGCGGCCGAGTTTGGATTCTTCAACCGCCATACGGGAAATCAGGTCGACCTGCTGGTGGCAGGCGGCCCGAATGGCCGCAATCATGTTCTTGCGAAAATCAAAGGAATATTCCTGAAAATGATGAAAAGCTGCCGTAGAGGCATTGACTGCTTCATCAACGTCTTCAAAGAGGCCCATATCTCCTCCGCCAAAGACCACAGGGGTTGGCGTTGCAGCCGAGGGCGCCAGGCGTTCCTGGGTTGAAATACGGTTCACGACCCGTTCAACGATGGCGCGGATTTTCTCTTCCGGAAGATCCATCTGCATTGGCGATTATTCCTCTTCTGTCTTGTTAAAGACGGTTTCGCCCTGCATATTCCAGTTATCGACGATTGCCATAATCACCGCGTCACAGGGTTTGTTGTGGGTGACGGAAGTCTGTCGGGCTGAACTGCCCGAAGCATACATCACCACTTCACCGATCCCTGCACCGACAGCGTCAATGGCCACGACATAATTACTGGTCAGCTTGCCGTTCAGATCCATCAATTGCAAAACCTGAAATTTCAGGCCCTCCAGTTTGATATCTTTCTGGCTGGCTACCACCGTACCGATGACTTTGCCCAATAACACGCGAAAGGCTTCCTACTTTTCGCTTTTGCGGGCATCGCTGCCTGCGTGTGCGGCCTGACGGCCCAAAGGAAGAATACTTTCAACATTGGAGTGGGGGCGAGGAATTACGTGGACAGCCACCATTTCGCCAACTTTCTCAGCTGCACGGGCACCGGCTTCGGTTGCAGCCTTACAGGCGGCAACATCACCACGTACCACGACAGTCACATAGCCACCGCCGGTTTTTTCATAACTTACCAGTTCAACCTTGGCCGCTTTGACCATGGCATCGGCTGCTTCTACGGAAGCAGCAAAACTACGGGTTTCAATCATTCCTAAGGCTTCACTCATGCGTCCAGTTCTCCTTTTATCTTTGAAGCATCAATTCTTGTTTAAATCGGATAAGGGTCTATTTTTCAACGCGGCCGTCAATATCGTGCAAAGCACTCAGAGCGGCTTCAGATGCGACGACAATGTCTTTTTCCTCACCACAGAGGTAGACACGGCCAAACGCGCCTGCTGCATAGATATTAATAATATTGATATCCGCTGCTTTTTCCGCTTCATTGGCGGCAATGGTGGCGTAACCAGCGGGGTAGGTTTCCAGAATAAACAGGCTCTGATCGGCAAGCAACATCATGCCCTTGCGGCCATAACGGTTGATCAGCATCGCCTGGTGGGGATCTACCTTGCGGATAATCTGATGAGAAACCACTTTGGGTTTAATCCGGTCTTTCTCGGTGGCGCCAATTTCACGCAGAATGGCAGCTCCGGCTTCCCGCACGTCGGCTTGGGAGTCAGAGTGCAGTTCGAGCATGCCGTAGCGGCGTTCAACGATCTGTTCTGCGGGGGTAACATTGGTGGATTTCAAGGCGATATCCATTAAGCGGTTGATTTCCATGCCAGGGGCAATTTCCACGTAAAGGGCAGCTTGTCCCTGTACGGGCAGATAACCCTGGGCCACACTGGCGGAATAGGCCGCGAACTGGGCCTGCATCTGATCAATAAAGACATAGGTACGAAGCTGTACTTTCTCCATACTGCGAAGGGGTGTCCTTTCTGGAGCCAAAGGCCGTATCTGTTTGGATTGGATTATAGCACAGCCCCTGCAGAAACCCAACTCCCTCCCTGTGTTAAACTGAAAGGGAATTTTCAGGAGTTTGTATGTCAGAAGAAGCACAGCCCGTACAGCCCCCGCCCTCCACCACAAATCCAGATATTGATTCGATTCAGAGTCTGAATTTGTACACAGGCACCCGTGTCAGGCACGACTTGCTCTATGGGGTGGTCAAGGATCGCAAAACCGGAGCCCTGCACCATGATTACGTGACCCTGAAAACCTCACGCAAAACCAAAACCCAACCCTGGAAGCCTGATCCCAAAGCCTCATTTACGCTCAGTGAAGACAAGGCCCATGAATTGAGCCAGGCATTGACCTTTATTCTCAAAGCCCGGGCAGAGAAACAGATCGCGACCCCCGATCTGCCGGTTTCAGAACCCTTGAATTCGGCTGAGAGTGCTTCAGCAGTACCTGAATTTTTGACACAAACTCAGGATCTGATGGCCTGTTTTCAAGCCCAACGCAATTTGAAATCTTTGCCTGAACTCGCCATGGCACTGGAGCAAGAAACCGCAGCGGATCTCAACAGTCTGCGCATTCTTTTGCAGATTGCCTCTGCCCGCAAAGCTTTGCGTGGCTTGCATCAGCGCTTAAAACAGCCCGAAACAAGGGCCTCAGAATTTTTAGAGTTTCTGCAGCAGCAAAGTTGGCTTCTGGGCCATGAAAACAGCCAAATTGAAGATTTGCCTGAATGGATTCGCGAAACCCAAGCCCATCTCTTGCTCTTTCGTCGACCCACTGGCGAACAGGAACTCTGGTTAATTAAAACACCGTTTCATGGGGAAGTGCTGTTTGAATTCGATGAACCCCATCAGGCCACTTATCCTTCAGACGTGCTTTTATTGCTGCTGGGGCAAGTACAGAGCTTGCTTGAAAAGCTTTCTTTTGAGCAGACGGATGCTTCTGAAACGTCTAAAAATCGTATTCAGGCCAAAATTCTCGTGGGCATGACCCAGGATCAGGCTGTTCAGACTCAAGCTCTCGTTCGACTCAACCGGCATTTAAATCAGCTGGAAATTCTCAGCTTTGATCAATTGGAAAGTTCTGCCCGCGAACGTCTTCAAAATCTTCAAGCCCTGTTAAAACAGGTTTGAACTTCTATCGGAATTGCCATGCTCAGCCAGTCTGACATGTTAAGATGAGAAAAAATCTACAGGCAGGCAATCTTGAGTCAAGTTTCAAGCCTTTCATTGAGTGCGCTTCATCTCCAAGTGCGCAACCAGGGTGGCTATTGCCCCTTAACGGACTGGACGCTGCTCCAGGTCAGAGGCAAGGATGCGGGCGCCTATTTACAGACCCAATTGACCAGCGATATTTTGGCGCTTCAGGCAGGCCAGGGCCAGCGCAGCGCGCTGGTGGATCGCAAGGGACATATCCAGGCTGAATTTTATGTGTATTTTCTTGAACAGACCTATCTGATTCTGGTTGAGCGCAGCCAGGCTGAACGGCTCTCTGCCCATTTGGAGGCCTTTCACTTTATCGAAGAAGTTGAGATCAGCCAACCCGAAAATTTTTGCTTGACCCTGCTCTGTGGCCCCGCTGCACGTAAGTGGCTTGCTGAATTTGATTTGAAATTTCAGTCGCCATTGGCTCAGGCGCAAGCCCTTGAAACGCAGGGATTTTGTCTCAAAGCCCCTCTGACCGGGGATTTGGGTTATGTTTTGGTCCAGAATCAGGCGCAGGTCGAAGCCTTCAAGCATTTTCTCTCGCAAAAACAAATTCTGGAAATCACCCCTGAAGTTTGGAACAGTCTGACCCTCGAAGCTGCAGTGCCTGTCTATGGCAAAGACTTCGATTCAGAGACTCTCTTGCCTGAAACAGGACTTGAACACCTGGCGGTATCCTATGACAAGGGCTGCTATTTGGGGCAGGAAATTATTGCCAGAATCAAAGCCTATGGGGTGATTCCCCGGGCTTTGAGTGGTTTAATCTTTGCGCCTGACTCGGCCTTGCCAGAATCGGAGTACGCGATTCAGCAGGCTGGAAAAACGATCGGAAAGCTAACCCGCTTGGGCACTTCTCCTGTTTTGGAAAAATCCATTGCCCTTGCCTATTTGCATAAAAACTGGCGCGTTCCTGGGCAAATCCTGGAGTGGGAGCATGCAGGCCAGCAGTTTTGTGCTGAAGTGGTTGCTCTGCCCTTTACTACCTGCCCGAACGAAAGCGAGCAGGCCCAGATTTTACTTGAACAAGCGCTGATTTGTTTTGCTGGCCCTGAAGAACCTGAGGCCGTTCCCCTTTTAGAAGAAGCGCTTTTACTGGATCCCGCACTCAAAGACGCCTATGAATCCCTGGGCGTGATCCTCTCCCGTCAGGGGGAGCATCAAAAGGCGATTGAGGTCATGGAAAAATTGTTGAAGTTAGCCCCTGACGAGGCCATGGCACATACCAATCTTTCCCGTTTTCATATGCTGCTGGGAGACAGAGATACGGCCGAAAAGCATATGGCAGAAGCCACACGGCTGAATATGCTGCGTCAACAGGCCCAGGCCGAACGTCAAGCCCAGGATCAGGCCCAGAAAAAAGCCCAAGAAGAAGGGCGAATTCAAATGATAGCCATGTTTCGTGAGGTGATTGAGACGGAAGACCCAGATGATTTGGTCGCCAATTTTGGTTTGGGTAAAATTTACCTTGAGCAGCAAGCCCCAGAACAGGCACGGCCCTATCTTGAAAGCGCTACCCGGATTGATCCGCTCTATTCTGCTGCCTGGCTGCAATTGGGAAAATGCCTTGAAAATCTGAATTTGAAAGCAGAAGCGCTGAATGCCTATCGCGAAGGCATTGCGGCTGCTTCCCGCAAGGGGGATCTGATGCCTCTCAAGGAAATGGAAAACCGGCTACAGGTTTTAGAAAGCAGCGTGGGGGTATGAAACGCCTCATAAATGCCGCCTTGGGCCTGTTTACGACGGGGCTTTGCCTTTCCTGGCCCACTGCTGCCAAAGCCACTGAGATTCAAGCAGATTTGAATTACTTGCGCAGCCATCTGCCACTTTTGAATTTTCAAAGCAATGACTTCTCAGCTGCCTATTTCCGCTACCTGAATTATTATCGTTTGCCGGCCCCCCAGGCGCGACAGGCGGGGTATGTTCCCGTGAAAAAAGGTAATTTTTCTGAAAAAATCTTTGTTCAGTATTTTCAGCCAGAGCATCCCCGTGGAACAATCTTTCTGACCCATGGTTATTTTGTGCATGCTGGCATTCAACATTATGCGGTTAAAAACTTTATTGATCAGGGTTTCTCTGTGCTTACGATTGATTTGCCTGGACATGGGCTGTCTACGGGGGCACAGGCAGATATTCAGGATTTTTCAAGTTACGCAGACTGTTTTGAAGGCGTTTTTGAGTACAGCCGGAGCTATCTGCCCAAACCCTTTATAGCCGTGGGTCATAGCACTGGCGGAGCAGGGATCTGGGAATTTCTGCTGCGCCATCCGGAAGCTCCCTTTAAGGGCGTTGTTTTGGCGGCTCCGCTGGTACGATCTTATCTCTGGGATCTTTCCCTGGCAGGGTTTACAGTGGGGCAATCGTTTCTCAATGATGTGCCCCGGATTGTTCGCAGCACCACCTCTGACCCTGAATTTATTCCCTTTGTTGAAAAAGATCCCCTGCAATACTTTGCCACGCCCCTCAATTGGGTGCGCAGCCTGATTCGCTGGAATGAACAGGTCGTAGAGAGCTATCCGCCCTCTCAGATACCCACCCTGATTCTACAGGGGGATTTGGATGAAGTCGTGGATCGGGATTATAATCTGCCTTTTCTCAAGCGCAAGTTTCCCCGTGCAAAAATTCAAATCATACGCGGGGCGAGTCATGATTTATTTTGGGAAAATGCCACACTGCGCCAGGAAGTTTTTGCCCGGATTAAAATATTTTTTCAATCCCTTGCACTTTAAGTCTGTCAAAAGCTTCAGCGACGGCATCAAGCGCCCACCATTTTTTTTGACCTTCAGCGTCTGTAAATAGCCAGCATGTTTTTTTGAGACTGAGCGCGAAAAGAAGTTTAAAATGCCCCTTTGAGCAGGGCTTTCCAGGCGGGCAATTTTTTGAGGGGTTTGAGATCGGGGTCGGCTTCAATTTCTTTTTTCTCGAGTCGATAGCCAGAAGATACATGTTGGGTCAATGCCGCAATCGCTTTTTCGTTTTGACCCAAACGGGTATACAGGCAGGCCAGATCGTAACTGGCATAGCCTGGACAGTATTTTTCAATTTGAATAAAATCTTCAAGGGCCACTTCGGGTTGATTCAGTTCAATTGCCAGACAGAAACCTCTGAAATAATGCAATTGAATCCAGAGATGATCGGGATTTACTTCCTCACGTGGTTGGAGCGCTTTACAGCTTTGCAAGCCTTGCGAAAATTGCTTGATGGCGGCTTCCGCTGCGCCAGTTTCTGTCAAGAGCAGGCCCCACTGCAGGTGGACTTGAGCCAGTGTGGCGAGTAAGGGAGTGCGCTTAGCTGCCGTCAGACTGTGAAACACTTCGACTGCGCGTTGATAGTCTTCTTGCGTGGCATCCGATTGACCCCATTCACGGTAAAGATTGCCTCTTTCCAGCAGAATCTGCATCTTCAGCTCAGGATCAGAAGTTTGGGATTGGTTTTGAAGCTCTTCCAGTGCCAGATGGTAGTGTGCCAAGGCTTGTGAAGAGGCCTGATCTTCAATTTCGAGCCAGAGATGGGCGAGATGCAGATGCAGTTGGATTCTTTCGGGGATAAAATTCAAATCAAAGGCTTCAAGGGCCTGATAGAAATACAAGCTGGCAATAAAGTCATTGCGACTTTGATCAGGGTCTCCCATTTTCCAGGCCAAAAGCCCACGGGCGGTGCCCGCCCTCGCCTGGAGCAATTGTTTTTCGCGTGCTGGCAGGGCCCCATTTTCCAAAAATTGTAATGCTTCAGTACAGTCTGCATGAGCCGCTTCAAGTTTTTCAAGCTTCAGACAGATTTGGCTGTGGTTGAGAAGGGTTGAGACCAAATCCTGTAAAAATTCAGTATGGCCTTTTTGATAGAGTTCGCGGTAGTAGACAAGGCTTTGAGCAAAATAAGATTCAGCCTCAAGGAAACGCTCCTGGTGCTGATACAAAAGCGCCAATTTTCGCGTGGTGACCGCCAATTCTTGAAGGTCAGGTGGGTATTGAAGTTCGTTTTGAGCTGCGATTGCCTGGGCAAAATCTTTAACGGCAGCGTCTGTCTGGCTTAAAGATTCCTGTAATTCCCCCCGGTTGCGCAGGGCCTGAGCCAAAAGTGAAATCTGTTCAGTGTCGGAACTTGCCAGTGTGACCAAATGTGAGACGGCCTGGTTGAAATCGACAAGGGCTTGATCGAGCAAGGAGAGGCGTTGGTAAACCAGGCCCCGGTTGAGACAAATTTGGGCCAAAAGCAGGGTCGAGAGGGGTTCTTCTTGCAGGGCAAAGGTATAGGCCAGATCGTAGGCCGATAAGGCATTGACAAGGTCCTTTTCCTGGGCCAGAAGATGGCCGGTTTCAAGGGTTGTATGGAGAAGAAGGGGCAGAATTTCCTGCTGAAATTCTGTGCTCTCGGAGCGGCTTAAAATTTGAGTTTCCTTCAATTCAATCAGTGCGCTTTGCGCATGCCCTGAAGCTAAGTAACTTTGGGCCTGTTGGAGATGAAACCGGGCCAGTGAGCGACTGCTGCTAAAGGGCGTTTGGGGATTGGTTTGCAGCGCAATGCTCCGGTTGAGTGGGTCTTGAAGCGTATGAAGTCTTTTTGGGTTTGCAGGGGACTCAGCTTTTGTCGGAAGGGGAGAGGTGCCCGAAATATTGGCAAGATTCTGTTTTTTGATCACGGTTCATGAAACCTTTCTCCACGCAATGCTAATATTTTATACCCATTCCTGATTTATTTTATGACGCAGCCTTGAGAAATAATGAGATTTTTTTTGCCAATTCTCGGGGAGCTTCCAGAATCAGACTGTGCCCATAGCCATTCAAGATTTCAAGCTCAGCCCTTTCAACCTGCTGACAGATTCTTCTGCCGATTTCGAGATAGGCGGGATCCTTTGAGCCCACCAGAAACAAGAGCGGCATTTTGAGTTCTGCAAGGCGGTTCCAATAGGACTTTTGCTGCCCTGCACCCAGTTTGACCATGGCCTGGGCCAGTCCTTCAGGGTTATTTCTCAAGCGTTCCTGACAGGCCTGGTTATAGCCTGAACTGCTTCTGAAAGGGTGAAAAAGGGGCTGTGCATACCAGGCCTCAATACTGGCCAGCAAAGGTTGAGAACGGAAAGTATGGGCCCATTCAGCCTCCCAGCTTTGGCGTTGAAGTCGCAGATTTTCATCTGCTAAACCAGCAGAGGCAGAAATCAGGCAAAGGCTTTTGACCTTTTCAGGATACCTGAGGGCCAACCCCAGAGCCAAACGCCCGCCCATTGAGTAACCCAACAGATGCAGGGGCTCAGTTTGAGCCCGCAGCCACTGCGAGCCCAATTGAGAAAGACAGGTCTCAAAATCGGGGACAGACTGTGTGTTTGGGCCATGCCCTGGAAGATCGGGGGTCCAGGCCAGAATTGGAAACGCAAGCTCACTGAGCAGGGCTTGCCAATCCTGGCCTGAGCCTAAAAAACCATGCAGGAAAAGTCCCTTCTCCAAGTGGGGTGCAGAGCTTTTTCTGAACATCTTCAGCTCTGAGCTGTATCCTGGCGTCCCAGTTTCCGGCAGAGTGTACGCAATGTATCCTGTTCTTCTGAGTCTAAACGGCCCATTTGAGCTGTGATCCGATCCACATGTTGCGGAAAGATCTCTTGGATCAAAGCTTCTCCTTTGGGGGTTAAAGAAATGGTAATAAAGCGTCGGTCTTTGCTGTCTCGTTTGCGCTTGACCAGATCCTGTTTCTCAAGATTGTCGATCACCAGGGTAATATTGCCACTGCTCTTTAAGAGTTTTGAGGCCAGAGATTTCTGGCAGAGGGGGCCCAAATGCAGCAGGGCTTCTAAAACGCCAAATTGACTGACTGTCAGCCCTTCTTCTGCCAAAGCCAGATTCAATTGAGCATCCAAGGTCTCACAGGAACGCGTCAGATTGATATACGCATTGAGGGCCTGAATTTGCGCGGGCGTGCCTTGAAAATGAGTGGGCATGAGATGATTCCTGGCCTGTTTCTTGCTCTCGTTTTCTCTTAAAGTATCAGTCTTGGGATTGGCTTGTCAAATAGACCCGCTTCCTGCTTTTGAGCAATCTGCTTCCCGTGGTATCTTAGTAGCACCTGAAATTTGCCAAGGACGCTTTTATCTCCCATGAACAAGAACCGCTATGATGCCACCCTTATCTTTGAACGCAGCCAGACAGGTCACCGTGGCGTGCGTCTGCCTGCTGATCCTTTGCCTGAAGTTTCACTTGAGTCCCTTTTGCCTGAATCGTTTTTACGCAAAGAAGCTGCCGAATTGCCCGAAGTGACAGAACTGGATGTGATGCGGCACTTTATTACCCTCTCGCATAAAAACCACGCCATTGATGTGGATTTTTATCCCTTGGGCTCCTGTACCATGAAATACAATCCCAAGATCAACGAGAGAGCGGCCAGTATGCCTGGTTTCTCGCAGGTTCACCCTTATCAGCCGGATATTCAGATTCAGGGCTGTCTGCGCCTTTTGTATGAACTCAAATCGGATTTGGCTGAGATTGTAGGTTTGCCCGGCTGCAGCCTGCAGCCTGCTGCGGGTGCCCATGGGGAAATGACAGGTATGCTCATGATTCGAGCCTACCACGCCCACCACGGTCAAGCAGCAAGAACCCGCGTCTTGGTTCCCGACAATGCCCATGGCACCAATCCCTCTTCTGCAGCCATGTGTGGCTATGACGTAGTGACTCTGCGTTCAAATGCAAAGGGGCAGGTGGATATGGCCCATCTGCGTGAATTGCTGGATACCCAAGGGGATCAGATCGCTGCTCTGATGATGACCAATCCCAATACCCTCGGCATTTTTGAAGAGAATATTCTCACCATTTCTGAATGGGTACATGCGGCTGGTGCCTTGATTTACTATGATGGGGCCAATCTGAATGCGATTATGGGCATGGCCCGTCCTGGCGATATGGGCTTTGATGTGGTGCATTTGAATCTTCACAAAACCTTTTCTACACCGCATGGGGGCGGTGGGCCGGGTGCTGGCCCGGTATTGGTTCGCGATATTCTCGAACCCTTTTTGCCCTGCCCGGTGATCAACAAAACCGAAATCGCAGGCCAGGCTCCTCACTTTGGTGTTGATCGTGAACGCCCACTTTCAATCGGTCGGGTACGCAGTTTCTTTGGTAATTTTGGTGTTTTGGTAAGAGCCTGGACCTATATCCGGGCGATGGGGCCTGAGGGCTTGAAACAGGCCAGTCAGGATGCTGTTCTCAATGCCAATTATGTGCGTCAGGCCTTGCGTAAAGTTTATGAACTGCCCCATGGAGAAGGCTCCTGCATGCATGAATTCGTGCTTTCGGCTCAGGAAATGAAAAAACAATATGGGGTCAATGCCCTGTCTGTGGCCAAGCGCTTGATCGATTTCGGCATTCACCCGCCTACCGTTTATTTCCCGCTGATTGTGCCCGAAGCGCTGATGATTGAACCCACAGAGACAGAAAGCAAAGCGACCTTGGATCGCTTTATCCAGGTCATGGAGAAAATTGCTGAAGAATCGGCGACGAATCCTGACTTTGTCAATGCCTCTCCCCATGAAGCCCTGATCAAACGCGTTGATGAAGCAGGAGCCAATCGCAAACCCTGCATCAATTGGTTTCAGCACAAGGAGGTTTAAGCATGTCTGAAACAAAGCAACTCACGCTCTTTTCGCTTTCAGATTCAACCGGCCAAACTGCAGAAACCCTCTCAAAAGCTGCGATTCGACAATTTCGGCACGTTGAGGACATTCACTATGTGCCCCTGCCCCGCATTACCCGGCAAGAGCAAATCGATAAAATTATCAAGATCCTCGATCAGTCCCGTCCCTGTCTGATCGCCTATACCTTTTCAATTCCTGCGCTCAAGGAATACCTTGAAAAACAGGCCCAACAGCACAATCTGCCAGTGGTCAACCTGCTTGAACCTTTGATTCAGACCATCAGCGCTCAATTGGGCGTCAAGCCCCCCCGCAATGAGCATGGCATGATGCCAGAGTTGGATGAGGAATATTTCAAACGGATTGAAGCGGTTGAATTTGCAATCAAACTGGATGATGGCAAAGATCCCAAAGGTATGGAAAAAGCAGATATTATTCTGGTAGGTGTTTCACGCACTTCCAAAACCCCGACCTGCATGTATCTTGCTCAAAATTATGCCATGAAGGTTGCCAATAATCCCCTGGTTTATAATGTCTCTCCCCCCAAGGAATTGTTTCAGCACAAGGACAAATGCGTGGGCTTGAAAATTCGGCCTGAGGTGCTGCATGATATCCGCACGGCCCGCCTACAGACCTTGGGGCTGCCAGCCAATTCTTCCTACGCAGATTTTGAGCAGATCAAGATTGAAATGGATTATGCCGATCGCATTATTGAAGAATTGGGGTGTCCGGTTGTGGATGTTTCGCATAAGGCGATTGAAGAAACCGCTACCGAAATCATGTATTTGCGTTTTCCCAAGCCCCTGAGCCGCGAACTGAAATAGAGCGGTTTTCTTCACTTGGAAATTCGTTCGGTTTTCTTGCGTTGCCTGTCTAAATCCCTGCTCGGTTTCTGTTTGGGGGGGGGCTGTTTTGTCTTATCCGCTGCCCGTTCTCAATTGGCTGAGCAGCCAATGCAGCTTGATCTAAAAACCCGCCCGGTGGCCCTGAATCCCCGTGACCCGGCTCAAAATACGCTGGGCTCTTTTCGCTATGCCGGGGGCCTGGAACTGCTCTCCTCTCCCCTTTCTCCTGTACATGAACTCTCCGATCTTGAGCTAAAAGCAGAGAGACGTCTCTTTGCTGTCAGTGATGCGGGTTTGTTTTTTGAAACGACTCTGGTTCTGAACAGCCAAGGGCAATTGACAGGCTTGAAAGAGAGCCAAATCTGCCCCTTGACCCGCGAAGACGGTCAGCCTTTGCAAACCAAGGAGGCCTCTGATGCAGAAGGCCTCGCCTTTCTGGCCGGAGGTGAAAAACTTGTAAGTTTTGAAAAGCAGGATCGGATTTTACTTTATCCGGGTAAGGGACACAATCCACGGCAGGCACCCACCCCACGGTTTCATTTCGAGCATAATTTGGGGATGGAAGCCCTGAGTGCAGATCCCTTACGCGGGCCCGATGCCTACCTGGTAGGAGCTGAAGCCGATGCCCAACTCTGGACGTGTCGGCTTTCTGAACCCGAATGTCAGGCCCTGGAAAAGCTTGAAAAACCAGCGGGTTATCAACTGGTGGCCCTGAAACGCCTCAAAGCGAATCTTCTGGCCTATCTTCTGCGTTTGTACCAGCCTGAGACAGGAAAAGTCAGTGTGCTGCTGAAAGTAAAACAGGGCCCGCAAGTGC
This sequence comes from bacterium (Candidatus Blackallbacteria) CG13_big_fil_rev_8_21_14_2_50_49_14, assembly GCA_002783405.1. Lineage (NCBI taxonomy): Bacteria > Candidatus Blackallbacteria > bacterium (Candidatus Blackallbacteria) CG13_big_fil_rev_8_21_14_2_50_49_14. The sequence continues at coordinate 13,542 of PFGG01000082.1, forward strand.
TTGCAGAAATGGAATTGACCCAGCCTTTGAATGTCGATAATTTTGAAGGCTTGGCAGCCGTGCCAGATGCTCAGCAGGGGTACCGTTTCTATCTGATTTCAGACGATAATGGCTCTGAAGCGCAGCGTACTCTGCTCATGGCTTTTGATTGGAAAGGCCCCAGCAAAACTTCAGCTGATTAAACTTTCGAGATCACGCCTCAACTCGCTATAACTGACAGGGTGCAGGGCACTCAGTTTCAGGTTTTGGAATTCCCCTGCTTTGTGAACCCTGACTTGAATCACTTCAGTCTCTGGGTATTCTTTTAAGGCCCAAATCAAGTACTCCAGGGTGATTTCAGCTTCCAGTCCCCGGCCTAAATTTTTCACAAGCAAGCCTTCACTGTCTTTGGGGGCTTCCCAGCCTTTGCTGCTGATCAGTTTCAAGAGGCGAGCAGAGGCCACTTTTCTACCTTTCAAGTCTGAAAACTCATCCATTTCAAGCATTTGGGGTGTACAAAAATAATAACTGCGGTTCAACTGGGCAAGGGTTTGTTCAATTTCCAGTTTGTTGAATTCAGACTGCCAGCTCTGAAGCTGGGGCAGCATTTCAAGGGGGTGAGGCAAGCCAATCCAAGCTTTCGGTGGAAATGCGATCGGTTGCCGATCGCATGTAAGTCCTGAAGGGCCATGAACTACGCGAAAGAGTGTCACCGGGCGCGCTTCAGGATCTTCCCACATTCCCCAGACCCATGATTTTGCCAGGCTGAATAGCAGGGGATGCTTCAAAAAAACCTGCTCAAAAAACGCAAAGTCCCAGCGTCGGCCTTGGGTCATGGCCTGTTCCAAACGCAGGAGTTGGTGTGCTTTTTGTTTCTGAAAGCTTTTGAGCCACTCGCTCCAGGTTTTGAGTTCAGATTTTGCTGCCTCAGCGGGGGGCTTTGTCAGGCATTTTCCACTTGAATCCTGTAGTTGCCACTGAGCTTGGGGGGCCTCGATCGCCTGATACACATTCCCATTAAACACATGCTGAGAACTGAGTGTTTCGCTTTGAGTCAATTCGAGCCCCAAAACAGGAACCAAGCGATCCGCCAGACCTTCAGGCCCCTGGGGATCGGTTGCCGCCATGATTTTGACCCATTCCCGTGCTTTTTCAAGCAGGCTGGGAAATTTTGTTTTCAGTGAAAGACGGTGAAGTTCAGACCAGGCAGATGTTTCTGGCCCCAGGGCATAGAGAATTTCAAGGCCCACCATGGCGCGGGGGGCCGCCCGTTCGCCGGGCCATTTTTCAAGTCGGGGCACCCAGCAACGGATTGCTTTTTCATTTCCCCAGGCTGCCAGGGCCCAAAAAGCCCATTCTTCTTTGAGGCTTCCACCGGCTCCCAACCAAAGCTCAAACAGATTCAGGGCAAAGTCTTCAAGCGAAGCGGGGGTGCACAAGCGCGAAACCTCTGCCAGACCCGCGTAGGGCAGACAGGGATCCGAGAGTTTTAGGCTCAGGGCCAGGGTTTCGAGGGCTTCAAGGGGCAAAGTGCCCCCAGACTTCAGTTGAGGACGGGGCAGTCTTTCAGGCTTCCAGAATGCTGGCAGGCGGGGCAGGTGGGCGGGTAAAATCTGCAGCGGGTCTTGTGCTATCAAGGCTTTGATCTCTGTCTCTACCTCGCTGGATTCGGTCTTCAAACAGGTTTCAAAATCTGCGCAAAAGCCTGCCTGTATCAGCCAGTGCATGGCACGCAACGCCTCGGGTTGAAGTTTAAAATCCGGATTCAGACTGAGGGGAATAAGCCCGCGAAAGGCTGTTGCAGGATGGCTGAGAAACCAACGGCGGCAGATTTGCCGCTGGGCAGGTAATACCAGACCCTTCAGCAAAGCCGGTACAGCGAGAGGGCTGTCGTAGCAGACCAGGGCAGAATAACCTGTTTGAGGAAATCTCTCAAGATAGCGCAAGAGACCGGGCAGGCCGGCAAGTCCAAAACGCCGACTGAGATGCACCACTTGCCAGCTATCCTTTTCATGGGCATTCCAGCGTTGGGGGTCTTGGTGGTTCCAAAAATCAAGTGCTGCGGGCTCTGAAAGCCAGTCCAAATGGTGAAGCATCACCCGCTCAAAGCCTGCAAACCTTTCCAGCATTTCTGGGTCGCGTCGGTTTGAGAGCGGGGGAGGATCATAGAGATAGGGGCTGAGTTCACGGTGGGGTTCTGGCGTATAAGCTGACCAATCCATTCTGGCGGGTGTCTCGGGTATTCGGAGTTGTGTCAGGGAGGGCCATTTGAACGGTGTTTTTTTCCAGGGAGGTGTAGTGAAAAAAGCAGGAAGCGTATCCGATGTCCTTTCTGGAGCGGGGAGACTCTGCTCAAACCAAGCGCCACCTGAAGCACCGACTTTTTCCTTTAAGCTTTGTATTTCTGCTTCTGTACAGGCTCTGAGCAATGGGGTTAGGAGCCGTTCAGCTTCAGACAGGCTGTGTTTTTTTTCAAGCACTGAAATCAGCTCAGGAATGGCTTGAAGCGGCTGGCTGCTGAGCCGGGCATGGGCAAGCTTGGCGGCATCTTTGTTTTTGAGCAATTCAATCAAAACCCTCAGGGCATGGGGGCTTTCTATCAAACAGAGGGCTTCGGCGGCGGCTTTTCGCAGGCCAGCTTTCTTGCCGATCAGAATCCAGGCTTTTAAACTCTCGATGGCGTTTGCCTGGGCGCGATCTAAGAAATGAAAGACCCAGGGTTCCAGTGCTTGCGAAAAGCTTTCAAGGCCTTGCGCGGCTTCTTTTTTTTGCTTTGCGAGTTTCTGATTGAATTGAGCCAGCAGCAGAGGCTCCTGAACCAGAGGCCAGAGCAGCCAGCCTGCTTCCCAAAGGGGCTGAAGGGGCTGGTCTGGCTGTTTTAACCAGGCCTCACTGCAGGCTTCAATCCATTCTCGCTGCTGCCAGAAGATCTGACAGAGTGCCCCCTGAAGTGCTGGGGGAAACTGTTTCCACTCGGCATTCATTTCAGAGGTCAGTTGCAGATAGTCCTGCGGTTTCAGACTGTCCAAGTGAAGGCGCAAGGCCAGATTTTTTTCATTCAGATCCCAGGTTTGAAAGGCAAAGGGTTCGCTGCTTTCTAAAAGCAAAGTTTGATAACCCACATTCGCCACAAATCGCGCTTCAATTTTCAGAGACCGGGAACGCATCCAGGCCCTGACGGTTGTTTCGGGGCCCATTTGTTGCCAAAGAAAATCGACGGATTCTCTTCTTTGACTCAGCGCCAGCATGACAGCGGCCTCTTCAAAACTGGGCTGGGGGGGATTTACTTCTTGGGTTTTTCTTCTCAGGGAACTGGCTAGCGCTTGCCAGGCCTCAGTTTGGGGGGGGACACAAATTTGAAGCTGCTTATCGATTTCAGGGGCGAGTTTTTTCCAGGCTTGGGTTAAATCTGTTGGGGCTTTGAGGGGTACGATCTTCAGCGGATAGCTGAAATTTAAGTGTCTGAATTCAAGCTTTTTTGCACGTTGAGAAGGGGTCCAACTCAGTTTGAATTCAGAGGCCGGGCTGCTATTGGGATGCGATTCCGTCAGCACAGGAGTGCTCTGTATTTTCTGCTTTGGCTTGTGGAGAGGTTGCTTGAGTGGCGGAATGGTTTTTTCAGGCAGATCAGATTCAATGACTTGACTTTCAGAAACCCGAAGATAGCCTTTTTTTTCTTTGCTTTTGAGCTGGCTCTGAAGAAACTTTTCAGCTTCTTTTGGATCTGCAAAGACCTTGATTTGCTTTTGACCCGCCGATCCGATCCGCCCCCATTCAATCAGCACCTGGCAATTCTCACGGCTGATCTGCCAGAATTTTTCTGAATTGGCTGCTTTGAATTCGAGTCTGATCATGTCTTTGCCCTTTTAAGTTTGAAGATCACGTTTCCTGAGCTATAATAATACAGAAACATACAGTTTTCAATCCCCCCGAGGAGGCGCTGTGAGGCTTGCAAATCTTTCATCTTTTGGGTTTTGTAGACGCAGCAGATTTAAACGCATTTGCTGAAGCCTTTCAGGCCCGTGGCATCAGTGTCTCGCTGGGCTCTGTTATTTTTCTGAATGAATGGCAAGTTTCAGAAACTGAAATTGCAAAATGGTTCCAGAATCAGAAAGTGCGGGTTTTCTGGCTCAAATTGGATACCCGTACGCTCTGGGCGCAAACCAGTTTTCATCCGCATGAAACATCTGGCTTTGAAACCTTGACGACTCAAAAACTTGCTGAACTTTGTTCCACTTTTTTTGACTTGCCCCTTACAGATTTCCTCAAGGAAGTCTCAAACCCTTTACTCACTGCGCGACAGGCCCTGCCCGTTTTACTTGAACTGACCCCTTGGGCTGGACTCTTCCCTGAAGCAAAGAACCTTCAGGGCAAAAGTGGCGTTCAGAAAGAACAGGCTCCGAAAGCGTTAAGCGAGGCAAGAGACACGCTTTTGCCAGAAAACTTAAATCCTGAGCTGGAGCTTCCCCGAAAAATTGCGCCCGTGGCCTTGTTTTTATTGGCTTGGATGATCTCCGATCAAAGTAATCCCCAACTCATTCTGAAATTGAGTTCGCCAGTGAACCCACCAACCTGGCCAGAACAGGGCTCGGTACGTCTGAAGGCAATTGCCGATAGCTGGCAGTTGGATCTTGAGCCGCATCCGACCCCTTTTAGCACACTGCATGCGCTTTGGGATGCCTGGTGCCTTCTCGAACCCCTGCTCCCAGATTTTACGCTTTTTGAATTGAGGAGCGCTCCTCTCAACGATCTTGATGAAGCGGATTTTGTACCCGATCCAGGCGCTGTTCAGATTTATCTGGGAAGGGTGCAGGGAAAGCTGGCCTGGGTGACAGCAAGTTATCCCGCACTGAAGACGATCCGCCTGAGCGCTGCGCTTGAATGGGCTGAATGGGTGCTTCTGGGTGGCGGGTTGAAGATCCCGGCTCAGGAAAAAGCGGCTTGGGAAGCTGAGCTTCGCCAGGAAAATCTGAAGCAGGCAGTTTGGACAGAGCAGGGTTTGGTGCTTCAAGATCTGCGTGAACGCGCTTTTCTGACCCGCCGCCGCTTCAGAAGCAGTTTTGGGGATTGTTTTGATCTGCGCCAGTCTCGTGCCTTGGAGGAGAAAATCGACAGGGATTGGGCCAAAATTCAAAATCTTTCTGCGGGATGGTTTCGCAGTCCTGCCTTGAAAGAAAACGCTGAAATTCTCTATACGGGCGATTCAGGTCGTTTTTTTGAAGCCGATCTCAGCGCTTTGGATCCGACCCGCTCCCGTTTACTGTGGGATTATCTTCAATTCTTTTCAGAGCAGGGCTTTCAACACCTGGGAGACCTGATTTGGGAGCCTGCATCAGATATCGTCATGACAGTGAGTGTCAATTCCGAGATTCAGGCCTATGGGGTCTGTCTTTTGGCACTGCAGGGTCTGGTTGTAGAATGTGTCAGCCGTTTTGAAAATCTGGCCTGGGTGACCACCACTTCTCTGGATGAGGTCACCTCTTATCCGGAATGGGGGCTTTACCGCTGGGCTTTGCCAGAGGTTCCGCTTTCAGAATTGATCAATGCCCATCGCTCTCACTGCCTTGAATTTTCCCAGCAAACCCAAACGCTGCAACGCCCGCTTGCCAAAACCCTCGCTGAGCTTCTGCCTGAGATCGATCAGGCCCTGGGCTTGAACCTGAAAGCGCTGAAAAAAATCTACTAAACGGTAGCCGGAATCGAAATTGAATGCGGGTTGATTCTGGTGTTTCAGTCTATTTTAGACTATACTTGAGAATATTCTTTGGTTTGGGTGGGTTGCCTTGCTTTCATTTCGTCAGTTTGTGTTTATTTTATGTTGTGTGGGCTGCAGTCTGCCCCCCCTGCAGGGGGCTGCTTCCCAGAATTCGGGTGCAAAGCAGATTCCGTTTGAAGCTGCTGCTGTTCGCACTGCAAAAGCGGCGTCTCTTCTGGATCAGCCAGAAAAATGGCCCTATCACCTCGATTCTCAACGCTATCCGATCACCGTTCGCTATCTTCTGGCAGGAGATCGTGAACAGGCCCGGCGCGTGATTGGCTATATTGAGCACAGCTGGGAAATTGAAATTGACAAGTTGGGTTTTCCGCCCCCTTTCCCCTCTGACAGTACAGGCTCGCGCCGACTGCAGGTTTATCTGCAAAGGGGAGCAGATACGGCAGTCGAAGCCACCCGACCTGTCAAAGCGGCTGCTGTCTGGTGGGATGCCTGGCAAGCCTATTTAAGCATCGATGCCTGGGGAAAATATGGGGGAGAAATTCTTGATTCCACCACCAGCCATGAATTTAACCATGCGCTTCATGCCGCCTTGGACTGGTATGAAAGCCCTGGCTTTTTTGAAACCACAGCCACGTATATTCAGGAAAAAGTCTATCCAGAAGACAATGATTACCTGCAACAAATTGAAGATTTTCAACAGCGCCCGGAATGGCCAGTGCATGCCTTTGACGATTATAAAACCTGGTATGCCTATGGAGCCTGTCTCTATCTGTTTTTTCTGGAACAACGCTATTTTGCAAAGCAACCCCAGTTTATTTCGCAAGTTTGGAAAGACAGTCGCAACAAGCCCCGTGTATTCAATCCCAAAACAGGGGCTCCAGATCCACTTACGAATGAGCCGGATTGGATCGATGCCTTGGAGGGGCTTTTGCCCCGTGGCGTGAGTTATCCAGATACCGTGGTCGCATTTGCACGTTGGCGTTATTATACAGGTCGCAAGAGTGATGGCCAGCATTTTCATGAGGGAGCCCTTCTCTCTCGTTTGGGAGAAGTCAAACTGGCTGGAGAATTGGGCCCCGCGCAGCAATACTTGAAAAATCCAGGCCCCAAGCTGCTGGGCAGCCAGTATTTTAAGGTTCAGGCCCCGCCTTTGGGGCAAACCCTGAAAATCGAAATCCAGGCCGACCCAAGCGTTCGCTGGGCCTATCAATGGGTGCCCGCGCTGCAAGCCGGCCAAGATGGTGAAATCTTTTCGGGGGCAGGCAATGTGAGCTTTGGCCCCTTCAAGGAAAGGGTTCTGATCGCTACCGCTCTGCCTGCTCCCGGCCAGAATTGGGATCCGGATTTGCCGCTGGGCCCCTCGCATCCTCTGCAAATTCAATGGCTTGCCAATTGAGGCATTCCCGCTTACGATGAGCTTAATGAAGCGTGAACCAGGAGACTCTCCATGACCTCACTTCCCATCTTCCGATTGAATGATCAGGCTTTGCCTGCGAATATCAGGCCCCTGAGCGCAAAGGCGCGTGAGCAAGCTGCGTTTTTACAGGATGGCAAAGACCAGGTCATTGTCAGGGCCCAAGGCAAGGAATACCTGATTGAAGGCGAATCCTTGAATTTAAGCGCTCTGAAGCAGGGGCCGATTCCCAAAGCCACCCTTGCGATCGAAGGGGTTGAATATCCGGCCACTGTGGTTTTTGTCGACAATGAAGCCCAAGGTGTAAGTGAATATTTTCAGCAGGCTTTTGAAGCGGCTCCGGTTGGTTGGGGCAAACCTTCTCAAATTGCGGGAACGCTGGATGAACTTGCAGATTTGCAGGGCAATCGGGATGGTCTCTGGAAGAATGAGACTGAAAAATCCGGCACCGCCGGGGGATTTTTCAGCCAAAACCCGCTGGCCTTAAAAGCCCGCGAGGGCTTGGCGGCAAAAGGAAATCTCGAAGAGCAAGTGCATCGTTTGGCCCAGTTTCGACTCCAAGCTGAATCTAAATGGGGACAAGCTGTGACCCAATTGGATATGACAAGTTTGAAAGATGGAGAACTTTTTGCGGTTCAGAAAAGTTTGGCTTTGACCCGCATGGAACGCACCCCTGCTGAGGTGACCGAGGGCTTTTTACCCGCATCGGGCAAGGTCAATGGACAGACAATTGCCGATCGCGAACTTTTTTGGCAGCGCTTTAAACCTGTGGGAGAACCTTCAGGAAAAATGGTCGTACTTTTTCCGGGTTTTTTGCAGACAGGTCGGAATTTTTATGAACAGATTGAACGCTTGAATCGTGAAGGCCATGATGTCATGGTCATGGACCAGCAATGGGCAGGTCAGACCAAGGGGGGCAAAGAGGGGGGCGTCGATCGTGGCTATGGCATCACCCGCGATGTGGCGGCAATGGCTGCCTTTGCCCAAGAAACCCTGAATCAGGAATACGCCCAGGATCCAGAGCGTGAGCTGATTCTGATGGGCACCAGCTTGGGTGGGGGGCCCGGAGTGATTGCTGCCTTAACCCTCAACCAAAACCACCTGCTTGAATTAAAGGGGCCCGCCATGCCGCAAGGTTTGCGTGCCATTTTGCAGGGGCCCTTTCTGAGTCCGACAGAAACACTGAACAACCAGCTCTTTACCCAGGCCAGTAAACTACCTCTCGCCAATCAGATTCCTTTGCCTGCCACAGGTTTGCCTGTTTTGACCACTGACCCGCTTGCTGCTCAGAAAATTGCCCAAGGTGCGGTGATGGAGGATCTTCAGGCCCGTTTGCAGGCCATGTCTGCTGTGACCCCAGATATGGATGCGGTTTTGAAACTGGTGGCAGAAGGCAAGGGGCCAAAATCTGAAATCAGGGTGATTCACAGCCAGGGGGATCCGCTGGCCTCTGCTGAGAAAGCGAAGTGGCTGGTAGAGACCCTGCCCCATGCCGAGTTGCTCCTCTTGGATCGCAACGATCATGTGCTCGAACAACAGGCTGAAGAACAGGTCTACGCCATTCAAAGCCTGAATCAGTTGATTCAAAAACAGGATAAATAGTTGAGCCGTGCTGCTCTGAACCCTGCGCTGTTTGAAGCCAATCTTGCTGTCTTGAAATTGCAGCATTTAGAGGCTTGGCAGCAAATATCTGAGCTTGCTTCTGGCTTTGAATGGAAGCAGAATCAGAACCCTATCTGCTATGCCGGAATTCAATTGCCACAGTCTGAAGAACCCTATCTGCTCCAAGATTTGACAGGCACCCTTTATATTTTCGGTTTGGGATATGCCTTTGCTTTGCAGCAGGTTCTTCAGCTTCTGCCCAGTTCAACCCGCGTTGTGGTGATAGAATCCAATCCAAATTTCAGTCAATTTCTCATGCACCATTATGACTTTTCGGGGGTCTTAAACGATTCGCGCTTAAAATATCTGCTCGACACCCCCGAGCATCTGGCCCGTCAAATGCCAGAACTGCTCGCTCAGGAACGGGATTTGTTAAAGCTTCAATGGTTTGAAAACCCTGTGAATCTTGCCCTTGCCACTGCCCAAGAGGATCCCTTTCTCTTGCAGGTTTTTCGTTTCTACGCCCATTGGCAGGCGCAAGGGAAAGCAGAGAATCAAACCCAGCATCGAAAAGCAAAAATTCAGAGTTTTTATCAGAAAATTGAAAAGCTTTCTCATCATGCCTATCAAACCTATGCCTTGACCTGTACGCAGGGGTGTGCCGGCTGTTGCAAAAAGGGCTTTGGTCTGGATGTCAATCTTCGGCCTTTGGAATGGGAGGCGCTTTACTCAGGCATTTTGAGCCTGGATGCCATGAAAAGGCAAGAATTATTTGCTAAAACAGTATTTTATTTAAATAAAAACAGGGATTTGATCGAGAAGATTTTGGTTTTTTACCACCATCACCTTCAGGAAATGAACAGCTCGCAATGGCATGCCGAATATCTGAAATTGATCGGGAATTTGAGAGAAGAGCCCTGCCCTTTACTTGATTCTGCTGAGCAATGCTCAGTATATGAAAATCGGCCCTATGTCTGCAGAGTCTTTGGCAACAGTTATTTTAGCTCCCTGCAGGCCTATACCTGTACGCTGGATGTTGAGAAAATTGAAAAGATCTTACTCGATGAAAAAGCTGCAAACCGTTTGTTGCAACTTGAACCTTTACACCAGGAATTAAAAGCGATGCATGGTTTTTATCCCTATGGGCATCTGCTCTATCTTTGGTTATTTACCCACCTGGATTTTGAAAATTCTGAATTCCAAACACAAGCCCAATTGGATTATTACCCCTTTGAAATTCTGGTAAATGAGCCAGAACGGCTCAAGCAACGTCTGGCGCAGTTAAGCGATTGCGCCAGACGTTTACAGGATAAGAGTTAAGTCAAGCCGGAGACCCGAGCCAGTTCTTCAAGGGTGGTTTCTCCAGACAAAACCCGATTCCAGCCATCTTTGAGAAAGCCATGCCATTTATCGGGAGCAAGATTTTTCTCAATCTCATCAGCTGTGGCGTGTTGATGCAAAAGTTTCTGCAGTTCAGGGGTCATGCTCAAGGCCTCTGTGATTTGCATGCGTCCGCGATAGCCCGTCATCTGACATTTTTGACAGCCCGTCGCATGGTGGAGTTTGGGCAAATCTTGACTTGAAAGTTCAAGTTTTGCCAAAAGGTTCTCAAAGGGTTTGAGCTCTGTTTGTGTCAATGCTTTTCGCTTTTTACAGTCTGGACACAGTTTGCGTACCAGGCGTTGGTTTAAAATCAAGCGCACAGACTCGGTCACCGTATAGGGGCTGCCTGAAATTTCGCTCAGTTTTAATAGCGCTTGAATCGCTGTTTCTGAATGCAGTTGCGTAAGCACCAAATGCCCGGTTAAACCAATTCGCATGGCCATTTTTACAGCCTCTTCATCGCGCAGTTCTCCAATCATGATCGCGTCGGGGTCAGCATTTAAGATCACACGGAGTTTGCCTGTGAGAGTTTCCCCGGCCTGGTGATCGACGGTGACAGGGACGATCCAGGGAAAAACCTGCTCAACGGGATCTTCCAATGAAATGGTTTTGAGCTCAGGCGAGGCGATTTCTTTGAGAATGGCATAGAGGGTCGTTGTTTTACCTGAACCATGGGGCCCACTGGTGATCACCAGCCCCCAGCCTTTTTTCAAGGCTTGATCCAGGCTGGATTGCACTTGGCTATCCAATTTGAGATCTGCTAAGCGGATGTCTTGTCCGGGATGTAAAAGGGTCATGGTCAGGGTTTCTCCTTGAGCTGAGGGGAGGAAATGGGTTTTGAAATGATAGGGCTTGTATTGAGCCTCATGGTTGAATTGACCTTCCTGTGGACTGTCTTGGGAATGGGGGTCGCAGCCTGAAATCAGTTTGAACTGGGCAAGCATGGGCGCGATTAAACGTCGATCGATTTCAAGCTGGGGTTGAAGTCGGCCTTCGATGCGAAAACGAATCAAGCCATTCAGGTTTCCCTGGGTTTGCACCAGGGGTTCGAGATGAAGGTGGCTGGCATTTTTGAGTAAGAGCAGTTGAATCAGCAATTCTACTGCGCGTTCCATGCCTGAAAATGTTTGATCGGGGAGTTCTCCACCTGCTTGCGCTACGCTTTCTGAAAGTTGCTTCAGAAGCGGGGAGATATCCAGTGGCAAGTCAATTCGGGGGCCTTCTCCCTTCAGGAAACGCTCAAGATCTTCTGGATAAAAGCGCCATTGACGGCCCACTTTCATGCCCTTGATCCGGCCTGTTCGCAGCCAGCGGTAAAACGTGGGACGGGTGGTTTTGAGACGTTCAATCGCTTCTTCCATGCTCAAGAGTTCCTGTTCATCTAAGGGGGGCATCATGGAATTCTCCTTTTTTGTTTTTTTATATCATAAACATCATAATATATAATGATACAAAAAGTAAAGCCCTAAGCTTGAGCTTGGGATCCTGGGGACAGCATGCGATAATTGGAGCGAAAAACCTCTGGAAAAGAACCATGAAAAAAGCCTGTCTGTCTATTGCCTTTTTACTCAGCCTGGCCGGTCCTGTGCTTGCGCTGGATAAAATACCTGAACCTCTGGGCCCCGTCAGTGATTTTGCCCATGTGCTCAAAGACGGGCCAGCAATTGAGCAACGCTTGCGCAAGCTTGAGTCTGAGACTTCTGCCGAAATAGCAGTGGTCACGGTTCCGAAATTGCCAGCCGATGAAAAAATTGAAACTTACGCTTTGCGCATGTTCAATCAATGGGGGATTGGCAAAGCCGAAACAAACAATGGTCTGCTTTTTTTGCTGGCCGTTCAGGAGCATAAGATGCGCCTGCAAGTAGGCAAGGGCTTCAGTCCTGTACTAACAGATCAACAAAGTACTGCGCTTTTGGATAAGCTCGTGAAACCTGAATTTAAAGCGGGCCGATTTGATCAGGGCGTGAATGCCTTGCTCGATAAACTGGCAGATGTTGTTAAACTTTTTGATCGACAGGGAAATTTGAGTGCCAGCCCGAAAAAAATTGTGCAGGTGATGCAATTTCAAGCGAATTCCAACAAATTGGGCGCATATTTTGCTCTGATTTTTGGGGGCTTGATCTTGTTCCTGTTTTTCTTTATTAAAAGCCGACTCTCGCGTATTTCCCGGCACAGTCGCCCTGCCCGATCTGGAATTCTCTTTCGGCAATCATATCACGGGGATAGGGACTTCACAACTGATACCTATGATGATGACTCCTGGCGTCGCAATTCTACCGATACCAGCAGCAATTATGACAGCGGCTCCAGCAGCTATGACAGTTTTGGAGGTGGGTCTTCGGATGGGGGGGGCGGAAGCAGTGATTGGTAAATCCCTGCTGGCCCTTAGAGATGCGCTTTGATCCAGTTCAGCACATCCTCATGGTGGGTTTTGGTATTGACCTTTGCGATGATATGTTTTAAGTGCCCATCTGCGCCAATGATGAAGGTGCTGCGGTGAATGCCATCAAATTCACGGCCCATAAATTTTTTCAATCCCCAAACCCCATAGCGGTCGGCGACAGCGTGATCGGGATCTGAGAGCAGGCTAAAATTGAGGTTTTGTTTCTCTTCAAATTTTTTCAGGCGGTTGCTTGGATCTGGGCTGATGGCCAGAACTACAATGTTTTGGGCTGCATAGGGGGCCTGACTGTCGCGGATTCCACAGGCTTGAGTGGTACAGCCCGGCGTCATGGCTTTGGGGTAGAAATAGACAACCACGGTTTTGCCTCTGAAGTCGGCAAGTGAAATCTGATCGCCATTTTGATCTTGAAGTGTAAATAAGGGGGCCAGGGAATCGATTGCAGGTTTCTGAAGTGTTGTCATGGTGGGCACCTTTCTTCACGGTTTGACTTTCAGTATGCCATTCTTTGAGCGGGGGTGATAAAATGCAGCATGAATTTTAATGCTTTGATTGAATTGAGAGAGCAAAGCCAGGCTTTACACGCCCGCCGACACCAGTCAGCGTCAGATGCCTATGCTCAAGGTTTGAAATTTTTTGAAAAAGCGCTTCAGACTCAATTTCAAGATAAACAGGCTTTAAAATCTGCCCTTGAATTGTGGTTCACAGCCATGAAAACTCACCGTCAGAATCCCAAAGCTTCGATTGGCGTGGGTTATATTTTCATGATTCTGGGGGATCGGGTTCAGGCCATGCGTTATTTTAAAAATGCAGAAAGCATTCAACCTGATTCAGCCGATGCAAAACTCTTTATCGAAGCGCTTTCTGCGCCTGTATTTGCAGTGAAGGAAACCAGTCTTCAGGAGACTGAACTGAACTATGCTCAAACTGAACAACTGCTGGTAAAGCATCAGAAATGGCTGAAAACACAGCCTTCAACAAAACCTGTGATTGATTCTGAAGCCTATGCTGCGCTGCAAGAGCGTGCCCAGAAGGAAAATACACTGCTGGTGAAGGCTTCTGCCCAGATTCAGCAGTTAGCAGCCATTACAGATACCTGTCAGCTGGATATTCAGTTTTATCAGATTGAAAAAGCCTATCAACTGACAGAGAAAGCCCTGCGTTTTTCTGACAAGTTTATCGTTCTGGCTGAGGAAATCCAAAAGATTGAAAATTCTATCGGCCCACTGTTTGCGCTGCTAAAACAGAACCGGGCCCAAGCGCTGCAGGTTTTGGAGCAAATGCTCGATCACTGCGATAAAATTGCAGATCAACTGGATGATATTGAAGCGCAAGGCGTTTCAATCAGCTTGCTCGAAGCCCCCTACAGCCAATTGCTACAAAGAGTGGGGCTTCTGCAGGAGAATTTTGACGAATGGGCTTAATTCGGGTTTAAAATCTGTCCCTGACAGATGATACGCGATTCTTGCATTAAAACCGTTGCCACTTTTTCGATCAGAATTCTCTCTGCTAAAAACAGCAGGGTATGGTTTTCGAGCATTTTTTGTTTGCGTTCTGAAGGGCTCTGGTTCTTTTGATTCACCAGGGTTTCAAGGGCCGCATCAATTTCAGAGGCTTCAACCTTGAGTCCTTTTTGTTGAATGATGGCGCGTAAAACCAAGAGCGTTTTCAAAATATCTGCTTTGCGGGCACGTAATTCGGGTGTTTTCAGCCAGCAGGTTTTGAGGGTTTTAAGCGTTTGAGCTGGAAGATTAAACGCTTTTAAATGCTGAAGATCTGAATTTTCACAGGCCCTTTGCAATTCTTCATCCAGCCACTCATCTGGCAATTCAACCTGGGATTTTGAAACCAGGGTTTGTACAATTTTTTCCTTGATTTCTGCTACCCATTGCGCTTGTTTTTTGTCGCTTAAGGCTTGGGCTGTTGCTTCTAGCAAAGCGTCGAGAGAGGGGAACCCTGCTTTTTTTGCAAGATTTTCATCCAAGCGGGCGACTTGGGCACGGGCAACCATTTTGGTCAAGAGATGGCAAAGGGTGGGTGGGTTTTCAGCAGGCTGAGCAGGATTCAAGCTTTTTTCAACGGGAAAATTCAGCTCCTGTCCGGCTTCTGCTCCCAGCAAGGCTTGAAACCATGGGGCAGGTAGGCGATCTGACTGCAGCATCAGAATTTGATTGCTCTTGGCGGTTTGAGGAAGAATTTCACCCGCTTGACTCAAATAGCAATCGACCAAGAGAAGATCCCCTTCTTGTACGGGTCGATCGCTGCGCTCAATTCTGGAATAATCCCATTGCAAGGCTTCCAAAGTCGCTTGAATATCCTCTGGCTTTGGCGTCTCTGGCAGAGACGTTTCGAGTTCGACAGCAAGCTCTGAAGGCAATTCAACCTGTGGATACAGTCTGATCAGGGCTGAAAAAGCCAAATCCTGAGATTGACTTTTCTGGGGGCGAAAATCGGGGGGCTTTTGAAGTTCAAGCGGTTTTTTTTCTAAATAGCGTTCAAGCGTTCTGCCCATTTCATAGTGCAGCAATTCTTGCTCTTTTTGAAACGGATCTTCCAGTTGGTTCAACTCTGGAAAACGTTTGAGGGCTTCCTGGCGCAACAGCTTGCGCTCAAACTGTGAGATTTGGGCCTGGAAATGAAGTTGCGTGGGGCTTTTTTGGAGTATTTGCTGTTTCATGGCTCAATCCTAGGTGGTGAAATAGGAATAGGCTGAGCTGGCCCAACTCAGGGATTTGCTGCCTAAATATTGGGTCACATCAATGCCCAGATTGACCGATGTGGCTGCCAGGGTTCCCATGCCCATTCCCCCATAAGCATCTACAATTGAACCCACTGCAGAGGTGGTTTTCTTCAGGGTCTCTTTGTATTCACGTTGATTGGGATCGGTTTCATTGTAAAGCGTATAGATGGCCTTGCCGGCTATGGTCGTATTCACAACGGCTGATCCAATTGGCAAGAGGTTGCCCAAATCTGTGGCGGGAAGGTAGCCGCTGATAGTTGAGGCCGTATCGCTTACCACCGTGGGTATATAGCTTGAGATCGTTTCTGAAACTCCAGGCAGACTTGGCATATAGCCAGTTACTGTGCTCATTTCGGGCAAATAGGCTGTCAGGGTACTGGTTTCTGGCAGATACTCTTTTGCTGTGCTGATTACCTGGGCACCTGTTGAACTGACCCATTCTGGCGTTAAAGCTTCAGTTACCCCTTTTGCGACGGTCGCGACCGTCGCAATTTGCTTAATGCCATCTTTTTCGACAAAGGCAGAAGCTGATTCAATCGCCTCTTTGGCCTTATCCAAAGAGGGTTCAGTGACCAGGGCATAGGTTTTTTTGACTGCATCTGAAACTTCTTTGCCGCCTAAACCTACCAAAACCAGATCTCCACCTGTGGCCAGACCAGGGGATTGGTAAAAACTGACGGCAGCAGGCAAAAGTCCATCTGTCGAGAGATGGGGACTGACTGTTTTAGAAATATCAGATACGGCAGTCGTTACAAATTCTGGGGTGACAGAATGTACGGTATCTCCCAGGGAAGTTGCATATTCACTCGCTGTTTTTACCAGGCTCCCGCCCATTTCAGTGGCGGATTTGGCGAGGGTCCCCACTGATTCAGGGATTTCAGGCAAGTGTGAAGAGAGAGCGGATAGGCTCTCGATGCCATCGTTCACCTGCTTCTTGAGCCCCTCTGGGGCCTGTTCTGCAATCAGACTGCCTAATTTTGTCGCCGAATCCAATACCTTGGGGGTTTCAGAAATCAGCGTCTCAATCCCTTCAACTGCTTTGTCAAATTTTTCCTGGTCTGCAGGATTCTCCCGCGATTCCAATATATCTGAAATGGCACCTTTGACTTTACTTACGCTTTCAACCTGTTCCAAGACAGATTTCACAGATTGCCCAAATTCAGACTTCGCAAAGGCTTCGAGTTTGGAACCATGGCTTGCTTCCAGACTTTCTGGACTGCAATTCTCAATGCTCTTAAAAGCAGATTCAATCGTATTGGGACAGGTAAGTTGACCCAATTCTTGGCTGGAACTCTGAGATTTTGCAACTTCCTGGCGCATGGTTTCGGGGCGGGTCGTTGGCGGGGCAATCATCAGTTGAGAGGCCGGTTTTGCGACCGTTCCAGTTTTAAGCGTTGTAAGAATAGGTGCTGTGGCTTTGACCACCTGGGTTGAATTGAACATGCTTCACCTGAATAGAAAAATTTCAGAGCTTTTGATATTATACGTTTTTCAGCCAGGGGTTTCTATCCCCCTGGCAGACAGAATCCTATAGTTCCAAGCGCTTCCCCTCCCAAGCTTGTAGCACCTGAAGATTTCAATGGACTTTATTTCCCGGCTTGAATAGCCGTGAGTGCGATGGTATAGACAATATCGTCTACCAAAGCTCCCCTTGAAAGATCATTGACGGGTTTATTCAGCCCCTGGAGCATGGGGCCAATGCTTAAGGCATTGGCACTGCGCTGAACAGCTTTGTAGGTGGTATTGCCCGTATTCAAATCTGGAAAAATAAACACATTGGCTTTGCCAGCCACTTGAGAATTTGGTGCTTTGCTCTTTGCGACATCGGGCATAATCGCTGCATCATATTGCAAGGGACCGTCTATCAAGAGCTTGGGGTTGCGGCTGCGGGCAATTTCAGTGGCGTGAATAACCTTCTCAACATCGGCCCCAGAACCCGATTTTCCAGTACTGTACGAGATCATGGCAACGCGGGGCTCCAAGCCAAAGCGCGCGGCAGAATCTGCTGACTGCAATGCGATCTCTGCCAATTGTTCTGCACTGGGGTCGGGATTGATGGCGCAGTCCCCATAGACCAAGACCCGATCGGGCAAGAGCATAAAAAATACAGACGAAACCAGGCTATTGCCAGCAGAGGTTTTTATCAGGCGCAAAGCAGGCCGGATCGTATCGGCAGTGGTATGAACGGCCCCTGAAACAAGGCCCTCAACATGCCCCTGTTGCAGCAGCAGGGTTCCCAGCACGACAGGATCGGACAGCTGATCGCGGGCCATGACCTCACTCATGCCTTTGTGTTTACGCAGTTCGACCAGGGCAGGCACCATGGATTCAATCCAGGGTTCAGGCTCCCAGATTTCAAGCCCCGGCAGGTTTAACTCAATGCCGCGTCTCTGGGCAATTTCTGCAATTTCTTTGGGATTGCCCAAGAGAATACACTGGGCAATCCCCCGTCGGGCACACAGACTTGCTGCTTTGATCGTGCGGGGTTCCTGCCCTTCTGGCAAGACAATCCGTGCTTTGGCTTCACGCGCCTTTTTGGTGAGCATATGGCGGAAAGCCACAGGTGAAAGCACGGTTTCCTGTAGTTCCTGGGCTTCATGGTCTAACCAATGGCCGTCGAGATGACGGGCCACAAATTCTTTGACGCGGTCAATGCGCTGCCCATCATCGATTGGCAATTCATGGGGGTAATGCTGCAACATACGTGCTGTGGTCCAGGTATCCTGTTCCACCCGCAGAACGGGTAAACCTGCGCGAAAAGCGGGGGCACAGAGCAGTTCAATATTCGGGTGGATTTCAAATCCGCCTGTCAGCAGCAGTCCCCCTACTTTGGTGCCATTTTTTACAGCCAGACTGGCGGCCATCATAATATCCGTGCGGTCACCAGCGGTCACCAAGAGGGCATTGGCATGCAAATGAGAAACCAGATTGCTGACTGTTCGGGTGCAAAGTGCAATGCTGCGTACCCTGCGGTGCTCAAATTCACCCGGATACAGCACCTCGGCCTGCAAATAGTCGGCAAGGTCTTTGACCCGAGGCGCAGCCAGCTCTGGGGACCAGGGCACAGCGCCCACCAAGCTAAAATCCTGGCGTTGAAACAGCGGCAGAGCATGGATTTCCTTACAGCTTTTCGATAGCTCTTCTGCACTGGGTTGAATTGCCATCTGGCTGATGCGATCATCGCCTCGCTGTCCGCCCACTTTATTGACGATACAGCCGATGACCTTGTCATTGCCCAAACCGCCATAGCTGGTGGCGGCAATTTCAATCCGATGTGCCAGAGCCGGAAGATCATGCCCTTCAGCTGAGGCCACTAAGACCACGCGGGCCCCCAAGGTGCTAGCAATCTGACGGTTGATGCGAATGCCAAAGGTCAGGGTTTCGGTATTGATCAAGCCCTCTAAAATCAAGAGTCTGTTGGGGCCCTGTAGGGCTTCACAGCGGCTGAGAATTTTTTCTAAGAGTAAATCCGACTGTTCCGTTGAAAGCAGGGCTTCAGCCTCTTCAAGTGAAAAAGAAGGTTGGGTAAGTACCTCAGAACCCCATTTGACCAGGGCCTCAGAAGTGTCTTCCTGGCATTGTGCAATCGGTTTAAAAAAGCTGACAGGATACCCCCGCTCTTCAAAGGCGCGAACCACGCCCAGGGATATTGAGGTCAGTCCCACGCCTGAACCGACGGGGGCGAGCATAATAATTTGTGTCATTTTTTGTCTTCTTTCTCCAATGCCAAAGCACATTCTTTGGCAATCATCCACTCTTCACGGGTGGGAATGACCCAGGCACCCGGTGCGTGTGTAAGGCTGATGCAGCTTTCCTGAGCCTGGCAGTTTGCATTTTTTTCAAGGTTGATCTCTAAGCCCAGAAAACCCAGATGCCCGATAATTTTTTCGCGGAGCCAAGCTGCATTTTCGCCAATCCCACCTGTGAAGATCAGGGTATCGAGGCCTTTCAAGGGAACACAAAGCGCAGCAATCGCTTTGGCTGTGCGGTAGGCAAAGATTTCGAGCGCAAGTTTTGCGCCAGCATGCCCTGCTTGCATGGCTTCGATCAGGCTGCGCACATCGTTTGATAGACCAGATAGCCCCAAAAGCCCAGAGGTTTTATTCAAGAGTCGGTTGAGTTCGGCGTGGGACATGTTCTGACTGTCGAGTAAATAGAGCAGAATGCCTGGATCGAGATCCCCGCTGCGGGTGCCCATCATCAGGCCTTCCAAGGGGGTGAAGCCCATGGTGGTATCGCAGGAAACTCCCTCATAAATGGCAGCCAAACTGCAACCATTGCCCAAATGGGCACTGATGATCCGGCGTGTTTGTTCTGACGAAACACACGCTTTCAGTCTTTCTGAAACATAGCGGTGGCTGATGCCATGAAAGCCATAGCGTCGAATGGCATGATCCCGATAGTAGCTTTCAGGAAGTGCATAGCGATAGGCGATTTCAGGCAAGGTTTGATGAAAGGCTGTATCAAAGACTGCAAATTGGGGAACCTCAGGCCAATTATGCAAAGCGGCTTCAATGCCTGCGAGATTGGCGGGGTTGTGCAAAGGGGCCAAGGGGATCAGGTCTTTCAGGTGGGCAATCACTTCAACATTGATCGGGGTGGGCTCTTGAAAACGTTCGCCACCATGCACGACCCGGTGGCCGATACTGATCAAGTCTACTTGTTCTGAGAGGGGGCCCCATTCCTGGTGCAAGTGCTCAAGGGCCTGGGCATGGCGGGCGTTTGGAGGAAGTTTTACAATTTTTTCTTCAGGTGCCTGGAACTTGATTTGGGGATTCTCTTCGCCCAAACGTTCGGCCAAACCTTTCAAAAGCTCTGTCTGATCTGAGAGCCGAAGCAGTGAAAATTTGAGGGATGAACTGCCCGCATTGAGAACCAGAATCGCTGCCGCTTGATGCATAGGGTTTCTCCGAATTCTCCAGGTTTTCCTGTTACGTGGTTTCAGCTGCCATGATAGCAGGTTTAACAGGAGAAACGGCAAGTAGAAACGCTTTTCAGGCGCACAGACGGTGATGGGATCTCCCATTTCGACGGCTTCAAACTGATAGCCAGCAACTCGCTTCAAGGTATTCAACGCAGCAGCATTCCAGCGCGCATCGGCTGCGCTGCTGATAAACCCATTGCTACCGTGGCTTTACATTTCTAAATATTTCGGAGAATTGTTTCTGAAAAGAAAGAACAACAGCGGGTTTACCTCAGCTTGATACTGATTGGCCGGACTGTCTATTCTGAATATTTTAAGCTAAAATACCCAGCATGAAACAGAATTTTGATAACGTGATGACCCCATGCTGTCAATTTAAACAAGCTGAGCACTTTGCTTTTTGCGGGCGTTGTGGTCTGGCGCTTTTACAGTCCTGCCCGCACTGTTTTCAAGCGCTTCCGGGACATTTCAGCTTTTGTGGTTATTGTGGGCAACCCTTGATCCCCCGTTTTCAAACTTCACAGGCAATTCCTGCGGATGAACGGGCAAGCTTATCTTCAACCCTCGCTTTGAAGCCTGAGACTGTGCTGCCTGTTTCCCCCCAGGCTGAAGAAGCTTTGGCGCATTCAGCAGTGGCACGTGTTTCAGAACGCCGTCAGGTAACCGTGCTCTTTGCAGATATCTGTGGCTTTACAGCCCTGTCTGAAAAACTCGATCCAGAAGAAGTTTCAAATATTATCCAACCGCTTTTTCAAGCTTGCAATGCGATTATTGGAAAATTTGAAGGGGTCGTTGAAAAATTTATTGGCGATGCGATCATGGCCTTGTTTGGGGTGCCCCGTGTACATGAAGATGATCCCGAACGGGCGGCTTTGGCTGCCTTGGAAATGCGAGATCAGGTTCAGGCTTTTTCGCAAGCCTTAGAAAAAGAACGGGGTTTCAGTCTCAATATGCGCATTGGCTTAAACCAGGGGATGGTTGTTGCTGGCAGTGTCGAAGCGCTTGAGGGCATGAATTATCAGGTCATGGGAGATGCGATCAATACCGCTGCCCGTATGGAGCAGAATGCCCAACCTGGGCATATTTTGGTAACTGAAGAATTGTATCAGCTCTTAAATGAAAGTTTTGAACTAAAACAGGATCGTCTGATTCAGGCCAAGGGCAAAGCAGAACCTTTGCAGGCCTATGAGCTGATGGGGGTGCGAAATTTACGTCAACGCAGTCGGGGAGGGATTCCCCAAGTTTGGGTAGGCCGCAAACAAGAAACCGAAGCGTTTTTTCGCCTGGCCCAACTGAAATTGGAAGAAAAACAATTGCTGATGGTGCATATTGAAGGCGAGAGTGGTTTGGGGAAAACCTCTTTGGCGCAACATGTGGCCCAGCTTCTCAAAGCTGAAAATGAAGCTCTTAAGATTGTTTCCGCAAGTTCTACCTCCTACAGTACCAATTTTCCTTATTTTATGTTGCAAAGTTTGCTCAGATCGTTGTTTTCATTTGATGAAAATCCTGGTCACGCAGAAGTTCATTTATTTTTAGAAAGTTATCTGCGCGCATTACAATTGCCCAATGCCCAGATGATGTCTTCAGTGATTGAATATATCCTGTTTCCACATTTGGAATTTCCCCAGCTTAAGCTGATGCCCCCTGAACGTCTCCAGAAGCAAATTTTTCGTGCTTTGGGTGAACTCTTAAATAAAGTTTCGCAGTCTCATCCACTTTTCGTTCTGATCGATGATTTGCAATGGTGTGATGCCCTATCTTTGGCTTGGTTACACCAGTTGCATGAGAGTATAAATGAACAACCATTCATTGGTGTGCTCTGTGTAACTCAGCGCTCCTCTCAGTCCAAGGCCTCTGAAAGCAAGCATGCACAGCTGCCCTGGCAGATTTACCAGACCCTGCCCCCGCTGTCTGCCCAAGAGTCAGAATTGCTTTTTGCAGGTCATTTGGGCTTTACCGCCGCTGAACAAATTCCTGAAAACCTGCGTGAACTGAAACGCACGCTCTTGGAGAGGGCGGGTGGAAATCCCTTGTATATCCAGGAAGTTCTCAAGAATCTGCTCGATGATCAGCTTTTGGTATTGGATCAGGGGGTTTGGGAATTAAAAGTCAGCTTGCATGATTTACCTTTCCCAACTTCAATTCAACGATTGATTCTGGTTCGTTTTGACCGGCTCGTGACCCGTCAAAGACACCTGCTTCAGACCTTGTCTGCGATGGGGGGAGCGGTTTCTCTGGCTTTGCTGAAAAACCTACAAAATGAACCTGTTTCACAGCGAGATCTCGATGAGTTGGTTGCTGCGGGCTGGCTGCTGGTTGAAAAAGCCTGTGCTGAACCAGAATACAGGATACATCAGGCCCTGACCCAGGAAGTGATTTATTCAACCATGGTCAAAAGGCGACGACTGGTATTACATCGCAAAATTGGTGAATACCTTGAAGTTCTCTCTGCAGATCATCCTGAACCCCATTTGGATCTCTTGGCTTACCATTTTTCGCGCAGTGAAGAATCCCAAAAAGCGATTCGCTACCTCTACCTTTCTGCAGAGCGAGCCTCACGTCTTTGTGCCAATCACCAGGCTTTGGAACAAATCAAGCAAATTCTTGCTGGTTTAGATGACCTGGATGATTCTGTCAAAATTGCAATTGATTTGCATAAGCAGACCTGGCTGGGCTTGGAGGCCCTGAAATACGATCTATTGGAAAAAAAAGCAGAAATACTCTTCAGGACTGGCGATTATTCAAATTTACTGAATCTGCTTGAACGTGAGTTTCAAGCGGATTTACCCGCTCTGCAAAAAGCACGTTTGATGTTCTGGCATGGCAGAGTTCAGGAAAAGCGCTCAGAATTTGCGCTGGCCCAGCAGACCCTTGAGTTGGCTCTGAAAATTCTCGCGCCATTGGCTGAAGCCCGTGAGCAGGCCCGCTTCTGGAATGCGATTGCCTGGGTGTGTCGCTGGCAGGAAAAATACCCTGAAGCGATGCAGGCCTGTGAATCGGCTTTAAAACTTTTAGATCTACAGCCCGATATGGAGCAGATCGCCTATGCCTATAATGTCATGGGCGTGGTCTGCTATTACCGCCATGAATGGGAAAAGGCGCTTGAATACTACCGCAAGGGACTTGCTATTCAGGAGCAGATCCAGGATTTATGGGGCCATGCCAACAGTCTGAGCAATATGGGCAATGTCTATTTTTTGACCAATCACTGGGAAAAAGCCTTTGAGGTTTTTCGTCAGAGTTTAAAAATTCGTGAGCAGCTTGGCGATTTGGAGGGGATCTCGACTTCCTGCAATAATTTAGGCCATGCTTCACTCGAAATGGGAAAATTGGATCAGGCTGAAAAATACCTATTGCGTGCGCACCAGCTCTTTAAACACCTCAAACAGGCAGTGGGTTCGGCCGTTTCTCAGTGCAATCTGGGGCTGGTGGCGTTTCATCGTAAGCAATGGACGCATGCCCTCTCCCAGTTAGAACCTGGAATTCTATCTCTTGAACAACAAAAAGTCTGGGCGCTCTTGCCGGAACTCTATAATACGCGCGTAGAGATTTATCTGGAAATGGAAAATTTTGAAGCCGCCCAGACAATCTTGGAAAAACAGGCTGAGGTGATTGAAACCCACGGAGATCCCGTTCAAAAAGGTCGTGCGCTACGTTTGACAGGACATTTCCTGCTCAAGACCGATCAAACTGAAAAAGCGCGAGAGCCCTTGAATCAGGCTGTTGAAATTCTAGAACCCACCGGGCATCTCAGTGAATGCCGCTTGCTTTACCAGGATTTGATTGAATTGCATCAAAGCTTGGGTTTGGCAGAAATTTCCTATTGGAAAAAAGCCCTTCAGGATTTGAATTTGCTTGATGCCAAGTCGGCATCAGAAAAGGGTTAGACAGCCCAGGAGCCAATTATTTTTTTCAGGAGAGTCAAAGATGGGGTCAGAATTTTCAGAAACCGATTCCTGGTTTGCAGAATTTGCACTGAAATCAGGCACTTATGCTGAAGTGGATCTGGTTCATTCCCTTTTGCGCTTGATTCCCTGTGGTGAAGTGAACCATGCTTTGGAATTTCCACTTCCCGCTGAAAAAAAGCTTAACGCCCCCTCATTTCGGAATTGGGGACAAGGCTTAATGGCTCTTTCGGGGAAGGGCCAGGTCATCCGTTCTCAGGAGTGGAATCCGCCCTTGCGTTATGGACTGGTATTGGGCGGCGCTGAACCAATTCTGATTTATCCTGAAATGCCTGTTGAGAATAGATTGGCTTCGGGTTTTAGTTTTTTCTACCCTGGCTATTATCGGTTTAACCCTGCGCAAGGGCCCTGGGACCTTTTTGCTTCGGAGAACCAGCAGTGGCTGGTTTTGAGCCAGGGAAGAGAAGGGCATTTGCTCCTCTTGGATATTCCTTCAAAGCGTTTGCTTGCTCAGATTCAAATTCCAGACTTGGCTGGAGAAGGGGCTCTGCTGGCTGCACCCGATCCTGTTTCAGGTAAGGTTTTTCTTGCCAGCAAAACAGATTCTCGAATCTGGTTATGGCAGCCTGGTCTGGAGCCTCAGGCCCTGAAGGGAGATTGGCGTACACCAACAGCCTTGCTTTTTGCCCAAGACAAGCTCTGGTTGCTCGATGCAGGTAAATCCTTAACGCTGCTAAAAATTGATCCCCAGACCTCTGCCCTTGAGCAGCGCTTTCCTGTTGCGGGTCAAAGTTTTGCCCTCTCGACCGATGCCCCAGGAGATACGCTTAGTCTGAGTCCCAGGGGGGTGATCGCTGTGCTCAGCCGTGAGGATTTACCTCAGCCCATGGGCGCACGCTTGACCTGCTTTCAAGCCTCGCGGTCAGAGCCGCTGTCAAGTGAGGTGATTCACCGCGGCCCCTTGCAAATCGTATGGTCTGTTCCCAACCGGGCTTTGGATGCGCTCGCGAGTGTTCATCCCCTCAATCTTTTGACCCAGACCCAGTTGCCCATGCCCGTACAAGCGCTGATACAAAGCTGCGGCTTAGATTTTTCAGGTTTTCAGAGCCGCATGATTGTGACACGGGTTGTGCCAGGAGAAGAACAGAATTTGATCGCAGGCTCTACCCGCTTTATTCTCAATCAAATTCGCTCTCTTCTGAAAAAACAAGCAATGCTCGAATTTTCAGACCGCCTGCTTCAACCGGCTGAACAGGAAATTCTAATTCATGCTGAACGGATTGCGCGTTTGCTTGAGACCTCAACTCAAATCGAGGTCTCGCTTTACGGTCTTTTGGGCAGAGCCAATCTGCATCTTTCTTTTTTGCAGTCGGACTTTCTGTCCCAGAGTGGGGCTGATCTGAGTGATTATCTCGCAATACGTGATTGGGAACAGCAAGAGGCAGAAAAGCGTGAACGCAAGCAACGCCTTGCCAAAGAGCCTGTCCAAGTCTTACCTGAAGGCTGGTTGGCACTGCCTGATCCCTTGAATAACCGGATTATTCAACTGAATTCTAAATTAGAAATTGTTTGGAGTTTGGATACCCATCTGGTGGGAGTCTACCGTCCGGCTTCAGTGACTTGGTTGGATTGGAATGGCTTTGTCGTTTATGACAGTGAAAGCAATGAAATCAGCGCCTGGAATCAAATGGCTCAACAGGAATGGGCGCTTTTGGGGGAGGACAGCGTCTGGAAAAAAATTCTCGTACTCCATCAAGGGGAAAAGCTGGAATTGATGCTCTTGGATAGCCAGAATCAGGACTTGCTGCAAATCAATCCTGAAGGAGAAACACTCTGGGCTTTGCGGGAGCAGAATTGGTGCCCCGAAGGTGTTGTGGATATTTGCCACGGGCCCAGTGGTTATTTCTGGCTGCTTGACCCAAAAGGTCAATTGAGCCTTTTTTCTCTGCAGGGGGGGCCTTTGCGGGTGCTTCAGGCTCCTGCAGATGCCCAGTGGTTAGCAGCCTCACCTGATGGACAGTTTCTGGCTCTGATGGATACCCACCAACAGAAATTGTGGTTGATCGCTCTGGACCAACGTCCCCCGCTCTGTCTTGAACTCTCTAAGCTTGCGCCCGATCAGCGCATACATCAGCCCCTGGGCTTGGTCTGGCGAAATGCCCAGGAATTGGTTCTGCATGACGCCTTTCGTCTGCTGGTGATCAATCCCCACAGCCAGGAAATGGTGGGCTCCCATTTGCTGCAAGCGCTGAAACCCGTACCGGGTCAAAACAATCTGGCCCCAGAAGAAGTCTTTGTCGCCCAGGCTGAACGCAATCTGAATCTTCGCAGGGGCCAAAAAGTTTCTTTACTGGAAATGCTGGCGCGGGTACCACTTTTTCAACAGGCCTCTGAGTCATTTTTGAATGCCGTGCGTGCGCGTGTCAGAACCCGTATTTTTAATCAAGGAGACGTGATTGTACGCAAGGGCGAAGCAGGGGATGAACTGTTTCTGATCCGCCAGGGCCGCGTGGAAGTGCTCAGCCCGAATGGGCAGGATACGGTTGCCCAAATGGTGGCTGGCGATGTTTTTGGTGAGG
Organism: bacterium (Candidatus Blackallbacteria) CG13_big_fil_rev_8_21_14_2_50_49_14; assembly: GCA_002783405.1. NCBI lineage: Bacteria > Candidatus Blackallbacteria > bacterium (Candidatus Blackallbacteria) CG13_big_fil_rev_8_21_14_2_50_49_14. Next base: position 40,185 of record PFGG01000082.1, read on the forward strand.
TGGCCTTGATGCTGGGAATGCTTAGAAATGCCACGGTTCGGGCTTCAGAGTACTGTGAAGTTTTTAGTCTCAGTCAAAAAGATCTGGATCAGATTCTTTTGGATTTTCCAGAAATGCGGGATCGCCTCTTTCAATTGGCTCAAGATCGCAGAGTTCAGGCCGAGTTGAGAACGGAAGCAGACCAAGAAAAGTACCGGGCAAGGCTGCAAAACCTACGCCAAAAATCACAGCAAACGGCACCTCCTTCCCCTGCGCAGCCCCCCTCCATCAGCGCCCGTCCTGATCTCTTGCTTTGGGCTCGCCACAGCCAATTTGGGCAATTGGCAAGTGTCAACCGTGCGGGCCAGGTCTTGAATTTGATCGGTCCCCCACAGGGGCTTTTGCAACCGCTATTGGCCCTCACTGCCGCTCAAGGACTTTGGGTTTTAGATTCTGGCCTGAATCGCTTGTATTTGCTCAGTTCTGAAACACTTCAGGTGGAAACCTTTATTGGGTCGTGGGGAGAAATTCAGTTGATTCAACCCCAGGGCCTTGCCATGGGGGCAGACCAGAGCCTTTGGCTTTTAAACAGTGGTGCTGGGCAAATTCTACATTTGGATCCTGCGGGCAACCTGCTTGAACAGTTCTCTCATGGCAGAGCACCTTCCAGTCTTCAGATTCTGGCCAATGGCAATCTCTTGGTCTCAGATTCCCGCCAACATACGGTCAGTGAATTGCTGCCTACAGGGGAGTTGATCTGGCAATATGGAACCCCCCGGCGTTTTGGCCGGGCTGAAAATCAGCTTTTTGTGCCTGAAGATGCCAAACGCCTTGAAAATGGCAATACCCTGATCGCAGATACGGGCAATAACCGTGTTTTGGAAGTCAGCCCTGAAGGTCGCATAACATGGGCTCTGCTCTCGGGGGGAGAGCTCAAATTGCCGCGTCCCAGCCAGGTTTTTCGGCTTTCTGATGGCGCCACTTTGATAGAATTCAGTAACCGTTTCCGTTGGCTGGAAGTCAGTTCGGATCAGCAACTGCTCTGGAAATGGAGTTTGCCCATTCAGGGCTTTGCTTCATAATTCGTGACAAAAATTCAGCGGGTTTTCAATTTTAATCACAGAACCCAGCTTGCGCTGTGATTTAATGAGCATAGGCAACCTGAGTGGGGTCAGTTAGAGATCAAAGGAATGAAATAATGAAGCGTCAGCAAGTGAAACGTCAATTCAAAGCCAAAGTTTTCAGTCTGTTCTGTGCCAGTCTCTTGGTGGGCTGTGCGAATGCTCCTGCCAGTATGCAGAAACCTGCAAGCCAGCCTTCTGCGAGTGTGCAGCCCCTGGAAAAACAGGAAGTGGCTTCTACTCTGAGTTTGAAAGGGCATGTGGTCTTATCCGGTTTGGTGCAAGGGCAGGCGGGGGTTTTACTGCCCTCTGGGGTTTTATTGCCCTCAGGCGTTTTACTGCCTTCAGGTTTTCAAGTGATGGCTGAATCCCAGTCAACTCCTTCAGTGGGTTACCAGAATCTGATTTTTAAAATTACAGCCTATGACCGTACCACTGACGAAATTGTCGCCGAGACTGAAAGTGATTCCTTGGGTGGGTATGTGCTTCAAGCCTTGGCCCCCAAGCTTGAATTGCGCCTTGAAGCCCAGGCCAAGAATTTTGAAAATTTAAACCTTCAGGCCTTGGCTGATTTGCCCGAGTCCAGTGAGGGGGAGGTTCCTACCCGCAATATCACAACCTCTACCACGGCGGTCTGTTTGCTCAAAGAAAATCTGAAAGATATTCCCCCCAGCAATTTACAGAATGCTGAAGAATTTAAGCCTGCGCTTGCTGAGCTGACCCAGGCCCTTGAAAAAAATCTGGGTCAAAAAAGATTTACGCAGTTAAAAGATGTTTTGCCTGAACCTGAGGCTTTGGTTCAAAAAGTTGAAGCGATTGCCCGACAACATCAGGATTTATTGCAGCGTCGGCCCGACCCCCTGCGCGATCCCAATTTTTTCCGCCCTGGCTTTGATATCCGGCATTGGGAAAATACCACGGTTCTGCACCGTCCACCGGTAGCAGGTCAGCCTTTGCCGCCTCTTGCCAATGGCACTTGCCCTCCGCCTCCTCCCCGTCTAGATGGTCAACCTGCTGTTGCGCCTTCTGCCCGCCCCGATGGCCTCTGCCCTCCCCCGCCCGTCAATGCGCCCTTGCCCGGTCAGGGGCCCGGTCCGAAGGGCCAGTTGCCACCGCCTATGCCTGGGGGTCAGTTGCCCCCTCCACCCGGTAGCAGCCCACTGCCGGGGGGGCAGTTGCCCCCTCCACCCGGTAGCAGCCCACTGCCAGGGGGTCAGTTGCCGCCCCCCCCTGGCAGTAGCCCCTTACCTGGGGGACAGTTACCGCCACCCCCTGGCAGTTCGCCTTTGCCTCCACCTCCTGGCAGTTCCCCAATGCCTGGCGGTCAGTTACCCCCCCCTCCCTGATTCCTCAGTGCAAGGACAGCGAATTGCACTTGGGTGCTCTTAATTTAAATTTAACTTCAAATTGAGCTTCTCCTGTTATCTTTAAACGGTTTTGGGGTATAGATGGGGTAGCTGAATATATGAACATAAGGAGCCCTGCCTTCACATGAACTTCAATGTGAATTCACGCCGCAATACTGAACCCCTGCCTGAACTGCAAAGCTTTGCAATTCCAGGCTCTGAAAAGCCCAAAAATTCTGTGCCAGCCACAGTAGCAGAGGCTCCCACGAAAGATTTGGCTGAGGTTCAGGCTATTCAAGGCGACAGTCTGAATGCCTTTGTGCTTTTTCCTGAAACAAGTGAAACAGACTCTTCTCTCCCTGTTCAACCCCCTTCAGCAGAGGTTCAGAAGGGGGTGATGCTGTTTGAAGATCTTCAACTGCGCAGAGGGGCTGGGGTCAGTACCAGCAGCGGCTCAAGGACACAGCCCCTGGATTATGCCCTGGCCAAGATGAGCAAAGAAGTCAGTACTCTCTCTGTTGAACAGTTAAATCTGAGCCTGAAAGAGCTGACACAACGCTTATCTGGTTTGGGTAACCGTGATCAGGCACCACTTTCTGCCAAAGAAATCAGTCAATACAATGCGGCACTCAAGTATTTTGGACTGATGACCGATGGCAAGCATCTCTACAATTTGTCTATCCGGATCCCTGATCCCGTCAGCGGAGAACGTAAACCCATGTTCTGTACCCGCAGCGATATCGACAAACTGACGGCTGCCTGTGCTGCCATTCAAGCAGAAGTGGAATCCCAACCGGGTAAGTCAGACCCCTTCATGCCCCATCTTCGCAGCTTGGATATCCCCGAAACTTCAGCCAAGGCTTCGCCTGCTTCCCGTTTTGGTGCCCCGGCGAGGGATGATTTCGGCCTCAGAGGGATCGGCGGCGGTGCTGTGATGGCGCGCCTGCAAAAAAACTTGGGCCGTCTTGAAGACTTTAAAGAGCTTCTGGCCCAGGGCGAAAGTTTTGTGAACGGTTCTGCGCAGATCATTGCCGAGCTCCTTCCCCAGCAAGAGGAAGTGGATCAGGCTTTGGGGGCGGCGATTGTACACAATCAAGCGGTTCGGACAGAACTGGAAGCCCAGGGACAAGTACTCGCCAACTTGAATGATGTGGTGCAAACCCTGCTCAACAGTTCCAGCCAGAGTATCCGTGGTGATTTGGGAGCGTTTAACCAAGCCCTGTCACCGCTTCAGCTTGAAATTCGGCGCAGTGATTCAGGTCAGCTTCAATTTTTCAAAAAGGGTGAAGCCATCAGTGAAGCAGATTTTCGCGCTGCTCTGCAAGCAGGACTGAATAAGCAAACCACAACCGTCGCTGGATTAAATCAGAAGTTGGATAAAAGCGAAGCCGAGCTGAGCGATTTAAAAGAAAAATCTGAAATCCTCAGTACCAAAATTGAAGCCGCTGTGGCCCAGGGGCGAGAGGGGCTTGAAATTTTGGGCAGGGCCAAAGAATTGGGCCAAAGAAGTCTTCAGGAGTTACTGGGGATTCGCAATGATCCAGAATCCTGGAATCAGCTGAGTGATGACTTGAAAAGTTTGGTCAATTCAAAAATCAGCGAACTGAGCCAGGACCTTCAACAGATTGACCAGCTTGCTGAAACGGGCAGAAATAGTATTGAGCTTGCTGAAACCCAATTGAAACGCTCTGCTGCACTGCGCAACCAGGCGGATCAGGCTTTGGCGCGTTCCCAGGACTTGCGCAAACGGACGAACGATCTGCTTGAGCAACAGCAGGACATGCAGGAGCAGGCCCAGGCACTTGCAAAGCAGGCTGAAAAACTGGAAACAGTCTTGAAACGTCAGCCTCCTCCCGGACATTCAGAATTAAAGGCACTTGCTGAATCTTGGTTGGATTCTGTGAAAGCCAATTTCAATGAAGAGCAATCACAGTACCAGGCCCATCAAAAAATTTCGGCTCAAGCCCGTGAAAGTTTCGAGCGCGCAGCGCAAAAATTACGTGAAAATCTGAATTATCATCAGCAGAAACTGTCAGATCTGGATGAACAGAGCCGTTCCCGGCTCCAAAATGCACTTCAGGAAAGTCTGGCGCAGGCCCGTTCTTTGCCAGCATATTGATAGGGGATGCCTTGTTTCAAATTATTCGTTTGTCTGCCTGCCTGCTAGAATAGAGTAGCTCAGGAGGTAGGTGCTCATGGATCAGGCAGAACAGGCAAAATATATGAAGGCCCTTGAGGTATTGTTTCAAGCCCATGGCCGCGTTTACGAAGCCAAAGACAGCATTTTCAAAGAAGGGGATCCTGGAGACAAGGTTTATTTCATTCTTTCAGGATCCGTCAATGTGTATATCGGCAGTGGGTACGCCAAGCGGGTTCTCTGGTCGCTTCTGCCCGGAGATATTTTTGGTGAAATGGCCCTCTTTGACAATCTTTCGCGTACCGCCTCAATTGATGCGCTTGAAAGAACCCGTTTGGTGGTGCTGGACAGAGAGCAATTCAACCATTTAATTGCCAAATATCCCATTTTGGCCCAAAGGGTGATTGAACTGATGGCCAGTCGGATGCGCAAAATGGATACCCAGTTTAAACTGGAAAGCGGCTACCTTAAAGGCCAGCAAATGGGTCAGACCCTCGATACAGATAAAGAAAGTTTTATCTATGGCTCGTTCTATGCGCGGGATGTTTTGACGCCGATGGAGTCTCCTCCCGGTGAGTTCTTACCTTGATTGAGACCTCACCTTCGCTGGCCTTAAATCAGCGCTATTTTAAGCGCCACCAGGGCAAATGGCGTTGGCGGCTTAAGATTTCAAGCTTGAATTGGAAGCTGTTTATCAGATGCCGTTTATGGGCTTGGTCATCAACCGTATGCCCCTGCGGGCAGATTAAGGCAGTTCTTCCAATAATGCAAAAGCCTGTTTTGCTGCATTTTCATAGATCGGCTCCAAAGCTTCCTGAAAGCGTTCCTGTCCCCGCCAGAGTGGAGGGCTTTTTAAGCGTTTCAGAAGGGGGGCCTGAGTCGTAAGCTGCACTTTTTTGAGCGTGGGAATTTCACCCCCCTGCCAGAAAGCCTGTGGATCGCTGGGCAGTGCATAGGTTTGTTCATTTGAGGCTGGGGGATGAGAGTCCTCCGTTTGATTTGACCCCAAGGCTGCCAGTAATTTTTCGCGTTCTTGGCCCCGCAGGCGAAAGAGCAGAAAGGGATCGTTGTCGAATTGTTCAGCGAGCAGATAATAGACTGCAGCAATATGTTTACAGGGGTCTGACCAATCCGGGCAAGAACAGTCGGTTTGCAAATCCTTTCTTTTTTCGGGAAAAAGGCTGACCCCCGCCTGGTTAAAGATTTCCTCCAGGCCTGTGGGCATTTCACCTGAGAGCAATTTGGCAAGATGCAGAGGGGAGGCTTGCAGCGAATTTTGTATTTTTGCCCATTGGGTGGCTTTTAGCAAAGGCAGTTTAATTTTCACTGTATAGGGTTTTGAGCTTGAGCCCTGAACCTTTGCCAGAACCTCACCCGCCTTGATCTCAACTGAAAGTACCTGTCCTTGGCGGGCATAGCTTTTTCCCCGCGATAAGCGACCCTGGTCGCAGAGCATTTCAAGGGCGGCAACCCAACGTTTCCCCCACCAGGTTGTTCCCACGGGGCCCCGAGCGGATTGCAGGCGAATTCCGCCCTGGCTTTTTTTCGGACCAGATGATCTGTAATAATAAAAACTCATTCGCTCAAAGCCTCCTCCAGATTCAGATCAAACAATGCTTTCAACTGCTGATTATTCAGTTCGGTCAGCCAGTTTTCTCCCTGGCCTACCGTTTGAGCTGCCAATTCCTGTTTTTTCTGCAACATTTCAGCAATCCGTTCTTCTACCGTTCCACTGCAGATTAGCTTATGTACCTGTACCTGTCGGGTTTGGCCTATGCGAAAGGCGCGATCCGTCGCTTGGTTTTCGATCGCAGGATTCCACCAGCGATCATAATGAAAGACATGGTTGGCGCGGGTCAAATTGAGCCCTGTACCCCCGGCCTTGAGCGAGAGAATAAAAACGCCAGGCCCCTGGCCCGATTGAAAACGATCCACCATTTGGTCCCGTTTGGCTTTGGGGGTTTTGCCGGTCAAAAGCAGCACCTCTTCAGCCAGGCAGTTCTGAAGATGGGTTTGTAAAAGGCCTCCCATTTCGGCGAATTGAGAGAAAATCAAGACCGATTCATTCATCTCACGGATTTCAGTGAGCATTTCAACAAGGCGTTGTAGTTTACCAGACCGCCCCGCCAGGGGGCCTGTTTCACCCAAAAACTGTGCGGGGTGATTACAGAGCTGTTTAAAACGCATCAGGGCAGAAAGTATCAAGCCTTTGCGCTGTATTCCGTCACTTTTTTTTAACTGGCGTTCTAAATCTTTGATCTGGGCCTGATAAAGTGTGGCTTGCTCGCGGGTCAGCGGACAGAACAATTCCATTTCCAATTTCTCAGGCAGATCAGAAATAATGGTTTTATCTGTTTTGACACGCCTCAGCATAAAGGGTTCAATGCGCGCTTTCAGTTGCTTGAGACTTTCCTGATCCTGTAAATCTTGAATCGGTTTTTGAAAATATTTTTTAAAGGCTGCCTGTGAACCCAAAAGCCCCGGATTGAGAAAATCCATCAAAGACCAGAGATCACCCACATGGTTTTCGATGGGAGTTCCGGTTAAAGCGATTCGCCATTGAGCTTTCAAGCTTCGTGCAGCTTTAGATTGCCGCGTTTCTGCATTTTTAATGCCCTGGGCTTCGTCCAGAACAATTCCCTGCCAGTTCAGAGGGAGAAGAAATTTTTCATCGCGATGAAGCAAGCCATAGGTGGTAATCACCAAATCTTGGTGGGCAATGGCTTTTTTAAAGGCTGACAATTTATTGCGTTCTGCCCCGTGGTGAATAAACACCTTTAAATGGGGGGTAAAACGGGCGGCTTCTCGTTTCCAATTGCCCACCAGTGTGGTGGGGCAAACCAGTAAAACAGGAGGTGCTTTGGGGGTTTTCTGGCGGGCTTTGAGAATCCGAGCCAGAGTTTGCGGGGTTTTGCCCAGGCCCATATCATCTGCCAGACAGGCCCCCAATCCCCATTGATGTAAAAACTCCAGCCAGGAAACCCCGCGTGTTTGGTAGGGGCGCAACTCTCCTTGAAATTGGGGGGGAATCTCAGTCAGAGCAAAACTTTGCTGGCCCTGCAATTGCTCAAATAGTACTTTCACCTTGCCCTGAGCCTGAATTTCAGAAACAGGCAAAGGAATCTCAGCGGCTCCCAAGGCGAGAGGAACCAAAGCCTGTAAAGGCATTTCTTTGGGGGTTTGTTTCAAAAAGTTCAAAGCTTTAAAGAGCTGTTCTCGATCAAAGGTCTTCCATTCACCGCGAAATTGAACCAGGGGCTGCTTGAGTTTGGCCAAGGATTCAAGTTCTTTGAGGGTCAGGGTATCTTGGCCCAGAGCCACTCCCCATTCCACCTGCATCAGACTTGCCAAATCCAGATTCGAGCGACCTCTTAAACTGGGAGATTTGAGACTGGCCCGCAAAGAAAGTGCTTTTGTTTGAGGCTGAGCCCACCAAGCGGGCAATAACAAGCCAAATCCGGCCTGTTCCAGTTGGGGAGCGGCTTCAGAGAGAAAGTTCCAGGCCTGCTCTGTTTTCAAATTCAACGTTTGGGGAGATGCCTTTGCCAGCATTTCCTGAAGGGGAGGATAAATCCCACAGGCTTGGCCGAGGGCCAGAAGCAGAATTTGTTTCAGTTCTTCAGGTCGGGTTCCCAGTGTTTTGGCTTTGGGAGCTTTGATTTTCCAAGCTTCGCTTAAAGGCAGATACAGGCTGGGATCCTGAAGGGCTTGCAGATAGCTTTCTAACTGCCAATTTTGTTTGACCTGCGGTTCCAGCAAGCGAAAACCCAAGCGCCATTGTGAAGCGCTCAATGTTTTTAAGGAGAGCAGCCATTCCTCTAAGCTGGTCTTTAAGGGAATCAGCTCAGCTTTTTGATGGCGAATTTGGGGATCAGGATTCTGCAAGGCCTGAATCCAACGATCAAAGACAGATTCCTCACGAACACGATGTTTTGGCGCTGAGCGGCGAACGATATCATCGACAAACAGATTGAGCAAGGCTTCTGTAACAGTTTCTGGGGCAGGGCCAAGCGTGGTCTGAGCAGAGAGAGAGGCGGGCATGGCCTTGGCCCAGAGATAAAGTGCTTGTCTCTCAGAGGGATTAAAATAGACTCTCCAGCGGGCCTGAGAATTTTCTAAAACAGGTAGAAAAGCTTGTTCTGCAACCCTTTGAGCAGCCCAGCGCCAAACTTCCTGAACAAAGCGTAAACTGGGTCCGATAAGTATTCCGGGCTCTAAGAGGTTGTGTTTGGGCAAGCTGTGAAGCCAGGGTATAAAAGCCTGAGCTGAATATTCCAGACAGGCCATCCGCCAGGGTTTGAGTTCAGTTGGTTGCTTATCCTGTTCTCCCAAGAGAGCCTGTGAGGGCAGTGGAGCCTTCTTTCCAGAGGGTAACCACAGCGTAATTTCTTTGGCCTGTGGATTTGAAGGCAAGCCCAGATTTTTTAATTGGCGCTTTAAATCGGTGGGGCCTAAACTGCCAGGGTGTTGTTCAGATTTTGCGCTTCGCTCCTTTTTCTGGGGCTGTTCAATCCAAATGGAAAAGTTTTCTGCTTGAAAATGTGCATGTAGGATTCTCATTTGGGTTTGTTAGTCTCAGATTGTGCTATTGACAGAATTTTTTTCTGGCCGGTTGTTTTTGCTTGAGCAGACGTTTTGGACTTGGCGGCTCTGGGCTTCTTTGGCTGCCAGGTATTAGAAAGATCTTGAAGTGCTTCTTTGAGTTCAGCCAGATCGATGGATTCAGGATGAAAATCTGGGTCCATGCCCTCTAAGCGTTCGCGGTCTGCTTTTGTTTTTCTTTTCTTGGCTAAAATTTCAAGAATTTCGGCATAACCCCAGGGCCCGCCACAATCTTCGGGGGAACAGGCATTGACTGCCTTGAGTATTTGCAAGGGCTGGGCTTCTGCCTGGATTTTCTCCAGCTTGAGCTGATGCATCCAATCATCGCCGAAATCATAATGGTAACCCATGGTTTGAGGCTCCCTTTTTCTGATGAGGCTTTAGAAAGTTAACCTCTGGTATTTTATCAGAATCTTTTATATTTCTCGTCTGACTTGTTTCTACACTTATTTCAGGCTATCTTGACAAGGTTGAAACGCAATCCTGTTTACAGGCAATTTTTAGATCACTGAAGGAGCAGCGTTATGGGATGGGAATCAATCAGCCAGTTTCTGGTGAAAGAACATGTGGGCCTTTTTAAGGCCGCAAATAATTTTGATATCTTTGAACTGTCTACAGGAGACAAGGTATTGGAATGCCGTGAGGACAATCTGGGCCTTCTGACCAAAATTTTCCGCTTTACCGATTATAAGCGCATGACCCCCTTTGATATCGAAATCCGCGAACCCGGTGGCAAAAAAGTGGTAACGATCAAGCGTGGGATTTCGATCTTTTTATCCAAGGTGCAGGTTTTCAATGAAAAAGATCAGGTTATTGGCGGGTTTCAACAGAAGTTCTTCTCCATTGGTGGCAAGTTTGATGTTTTGGATAAATCTGGCAATCCGCTCTGTACTCTTCAGGGCAAATGGACGGGCTGGGATTTTAAATTTATGAATGAAAACACCGAATTTGCCCATGTCACCAAAAAATGGGCAGGTCTTGGCAAAGAACTGTTTACCTCCGCAGACAACTATGTGCTTGAAATTTCAGACAAAGCCCAAAACAATGCAGACCTGAAACGCCTGATCCTGGCGGCGGTAATGTGTATCGATATGGTGCTCAAGGAATAAGCCTGTTCATCTCAAAAATCCGCCTGTCGATCGCAATCTGCAGGCGGCTGAGTTCACGTCAATACGACAGTGTCATGATCCCCAATATTAATGGGGATGATTTCATTCTCCTGGATTAAAAATTCCAGGGTCAGTCGCACCGAAAGATTGACGGAAACAGAGTAAAGCCCCTGAAGTTTGCCTTTCAGGGCATGTAGGCGGAGAGAAGGATGATAGGGATTCAGTTCCAAAAGTTGTAGGGTTTTAAGGTACTGGGATTTAATTTCTGGATGGCGTTTAAGATAGCGCAGTTCCCGTTTTTCGTATTGGGAGGTAAAAACCAGTCTGTACATCAGGCCAGATCAGTTCAACTGCAGCCTTTGCATGTGTTGTTCTGCACTTTCACGATGGATACGTCCGGCTTCAAGATCGGCTCGACTTTCAATCAAAGCAGCTTCCAGTTCACATTCTCTCAGATAATGGTAATGAGCCAGGTCCATGACCACAAATCTGTCTTTGCCCCTGACCGAAACCATTGCTTCGGGTGCCTGAGACAGTGCAGACTCTATGGCTGAAACTCCCTTGGTCTTTAAATCATTTGCAGAAATATGCTGCATGTGTAAACTCCTGAAGGATGAATCGTACTATTTATCATACGGTTTAGCCTGCGCTTTTTCAATTGTTTTGAGCGATGGCGATATCGGGAGGCTTAACTTTCTAAGAGACGGGCGATCTGTTCGCGCACCTGCGCATAAGGCAGGCTTTCCAAGGCGCCAAAATGGGGCAGTTGTTTCAATTTCAGCCGGCTGCTGAGTGGGGTGGCAATTCCACATAAGAATTTGCTGCGCTGGCTGACTGAATCCTGAACGCCCAGTTTTTCTGCTGCTTCTGCTGTCATCTCCGCGAGAATTTGTGTATCCGGCAGGGCCTGTCCTGCGGGTTCTGGCAGTTCTATCGGGCCGGTCAGGCAAACCGAGCAATGGCCACAGGCCTGCTTCAGATCTTCACCAAAATAAGCTGCCAATTGGCGGCTGAGACAGTCAGCAGATCTAAAAAAGGCAAGCATTTGGGCAATTCTGCCAATTTCCTGGGCTTCTTTGGCGCGAAACAAGTCAGAGATTGTCTCTGTCAGAGCCGGAGGGTCAAAATCACGGCTTAAAATCTGGTAGGTTTCAACCGCCTGTTTGGCCTCGAGTTCGATCCAGCCTTTTTCGGCAAAATACTCAAGTGCCGTCACCACACGCTGGCGATCTGCGCCTGGATACTGGCTTAAAAAGGGTTCAACCTGAACCCGGGTCCAGACCCGCTTTGTTTCGCTGTGTGCAAACAGGCTGTTGACAAATGCCTGACGTTCGCCCTGAAACCGGGAAACGATCTCGCTCTGGGGTCGGATAAACTTCAGCGAATAATCCTCAAAGCGCGTATATTTGGGGCGCAGAATACCGTGAAGATCGAGATAGACCAAGAGGGTTTTCAAGGGCAGTTCGCGGATATCCAGTTCCTGGGAAAGGTTGCGCAGTTTCAGCTCCCAAAGAGGTTCAGGATGGGTTTGTAGCTGCCAGAGCAGGGTTTCAATTGCCTTCGGTTCTGGGGTATCCCCATAGATAAAGTTTTCAAGCACGGGCACCGATTCGCGATTGGCGAGCACTTCACAGCGTGCTGGGGCACCATCGCGCCCTGCCCGCCCCACTTCCTGGCTGTAGTTTTCGAGCGATTTGGGCAAGTCATAGTGGATTACCCGCCGGATATCTGCCTTGTCGATGCCCATGCCAAAGGCAATCGTGGCCACCACACAGGGGCAACTCCCAGCCAAAAAAGCATTCTGAATCGCTTCCCGTTCATCATGGGGCAGACCGGCATGGTAGGCTTGGGCTTGAAAGCCCGCTTCGGCGAGATTTTGGGCCACGGTTTCAGCTGTTTTTTGCAGCGTCACATAGACAATCGTGGGGGCCTGGGGAGCTTCCTGGATGCGATTGAGCAGCAGTTGCATTTTTTCGCTTTCAGGGGCGGCTGTCAGGCTCAGATTCAGATTGGCACGGTAAAATCCAGTCAGGGTTATCTGCTCGGCAGGGATTTCAAACTTGCGGCAGATATCCGCGCGTACCTGAGGGGTGGCAGTAGCGGTTAAGAGCAGGGTTTGGGGAATTTTGAATTCCTGTCGGTAATCGGGCAGTTTGAGATATTCGGGGCGAAAATTATGTCCCCATTCTGAAATACAATGGGCTTCATCTACCACCAGCAGTGAGATTTTCAATCGCTGTAACTGGGCGCGAAAACGTTCATTTTTAAAGCGTTCTACTGAGATCATCAGAATTTTGAGTTCGCCTTGGCGGGCCTGCATCAAGATCTGATCATAGTCTTCGCGTGAAAGGCTTGAATCCAGACGGGCAGCGGCAATTCCGCGATTCTGCAAAAAGTCGATCTGATCTTTCATCAGAGCCAACAGAGGGGAAACCACCAGGGTCAGGTGGGGCAAAAGCAGGGCGGGAAGTTGGTAGCAGAGCGATTTGCCTGCGCCAGTGGGAAAAATTGCGAGGGCTGATTGCCCGGCCACCAGGGTTTCGACCACCTTTTCCTGGCCTGGTCGAAAGGCCTGAAAGCCAAAATACGTTTGAAGGGCTTCTGAGATTTGCATGGCTGCATCTTAGCATGCCTCACACCGCAAAGGCCCAGATGATATCTCAATGCGCGGGCTTCAAATCCTGCTGGGCCATATAGCTCATGACATTGCTGACATTGATCTTTCGGGCCGGAAAAACCTGTTGCCCCTGAATATATTTGGGCGTGGTATTGTGGCAGCTTAAACAGTTCATGGCTGGGGTCTGGGCGAAGGATTCCATCGCCATACTGGCCAAATTGTCCTCTCCAGCCAGAATGGTTTCACCCGGTTTGTTCTCAAAATTGCGGTTGGCTTTAAAAACCCCCTGGGGATTTTTAGATTCGGGATTGTCGAGCCAGACCGCTCCCACCAAGCGGTAATGGCGACGCAGATCCTGAGCTTGGGGATCGGTTTGAGCAAAGAGCTTGCCCATATTCTCGTTCAGGCTTTCCAGACCGGCATCGGCTTCAGCACTGTCTGAAAAAGAAGCGGGATAGACTCTGAAAATCGGGGTGGGAGCCGTAAATTTCTGGGTGCTTTCGTCAATATTCTGGACGGGGGGCAGCTGGTTGCCTTCGACTGCCGTGGCCCCATGTCCGAACAGGGGGTAGGCGGGGTGGGGGGAAGCGAGTTTTTGAATTTGTCCGGCCACTGGATTTTCAAGGGCGGTGGGCACCAAATCCAGTCTGCCATCTGAATCTGCATGTTCAAAGGTGGCCCAGATAAATTCAGGATGATCCTCGACCACGCCGACCACATGCAAAGAGAGCAGAGCCACCGTCACCTCACGGGTTTGGGCTGTGGTATCAACCGATTTGCCTTTGTTTTTTAAGACAGGTATCCGGGCCCGCATCGTGAAATAATCGGGAGCGATTTCACCGGGTTCCAGGATGCGCCAGGCGGCTTTGTATTCAACGGAACCCGGCGGAAACTCCAGCTCAGAAGAGATTCCTCCCTGTTCAGGCGTTTTCAGCATTTTCTGCCAATTATAGAGATCATGGCTGCGCACAAATTCTGCGAAAACCGCGTTGGTGTGAATCGAATAGACCACAGGATTACGGTTTTGATCGACCAGGACGGCGGCATGGTCACCGGCTTGTTTCACGCCTCCATTCAGCAAAGGCAGATCCGTTGGGCCCGTATCCCCAGCGGCAATCTGAAAGACCTGTTCCAAGGCAGGGTAATGGATAAAGTCTGGCCGGTTTTGACTATCTGCTTTTGTACTGAAGAGAAAAGTCTGCCAGGCCCAGTTATAAAAGCCGCAGTCATTTTCATGGGCAGGTAAAATTCTGCCAAAAGGCGGCATCTGTGTTTTGGGTAAAAATTGACGGCTGCCTGATTGCGCCACCTGGCAATCCTCTTCTTCTTCCTGGGCCTGGGTAGAGAAGACCTCAGGCGTATTTTGCTGGGAGGCTGTTGGCGCTGTTTTCATACAGGCCGTTTGGGAGAGACTCATGGAAAACATCAGGGGCACTAAGATTCTGCTCAATTTCATTGTCTAGAAACCTTTCTGAGTGATCAGTATTAGTTTCATTAGACAATTCAAAAAACGCAGAATTTTCTAAAACTTGAATTGTTAAGAATTATTTCGCAGGTAAGTTGGTTTTTTTGAAGCCGCAAAAAATGGAGTTGGCTTTAAAGTGGCCCAATTAGTCTGCATTGTCTCGTTTTTGCCAGGAGATATCTGAAAATAATGTTTGAAACTCTGAAAGGACTGAAGATTCCATTTCGCACCCTATCAAGGGTTTCGCGGGTCCATACTTTGTCTGTCGTTGTGGCAGGAGGAGCTTCATTCCAGAGCGAAAGCAAAGAAAAAACGCTGCTGCGTCCAGCGGGAATTTGAAGCTGATCGGGTTTCAAAACGGGCTCAGTAACGGCAGGCCTTTGCTCTGATTTTGGGGCGGGTGAGCTGCTGGGGGAAGAGAGCAAACCCGTGCAAAGAAAGGGACGATGAAATTTCTGACATCCGTTGGGCAGCTCCTGAAATAAAATGAATTGATTAGAGCCTGAAAATTCAGAAGTCTGAACAGAATCTTTGAGAAGTCAAGGCCCTGCTTTGAGAGGCTGTGATCCTTTTCCTGTAAATGATTGGGCGTTTGTGCTAATATCTTTACGGATTCTGAACTTCGCTGAGGGAGAGCGCATCGCTTGTTGGCACATCACAAATATCTGATCTTGATTCGACATGCTGAAGCCCAAGAGGACCATGGGGATATTCCCGATACGGAGCGAACCCTGACCGCGCGGGGTTTAAAACAGCTCAACAATCTGTCTGAGCGTTTGCCTGTCTATTGGCAGGCCCAGGCACTTTTCGCAAGCCATGCCTGCCGTTCGCTCGATTCGGCCAGGCGATTGGCCCCCTTTTGGAATCTTGAAACAGATCAGATTCAAATTGAAGCGCTGATTTACGAAGCCTCCGGCGCTGAAAAACTGGTGGAATTTTTAAGCGGCTTGGATGACTCCCTGGATGCTGTTGCCCTGGTGGGTCATAATCCGCTGCTCAATGGGCTTATGGAAATGTTGACAGCCTGTCCCAGTCCGGGTTTTCCCAAGGGAGCCATGGCCGGTCTGCTTTTGCCCCTCTCTTCCTGGCAGGCCCTTGAGCCTGGACTTGCGCAGTTGAGCTATTTTCAGATAGCCACCAACCATCAAGAAAAATTACGCAGAGTAGATTTGGAGCGACGTTTGATTGCCCATCTCTGGAGCTTCATGCAACCGATGGCCTTGCCTGAGCGACCCGACAATCTGCGTGAGCTGGTCTTTAAACAGGCGGCCCGATTGGCACGAAAAATGGATCCTCTTCTGCCCGAATTGCCCCATCCACCTGGCCCGCCCTCCGTCTTGGAGGTTCAAATGCAGGCTTTAGAAAAACCCCGTACCCGGCAGCGGGCTAAAAAGACCCTATGACGCATCGTTCTCTATTTAAAATGTATAAAAACCGGGAAATCAGCTGGCTGTCTTTCAATGAACGCGTCTTGCAAGAGGCTGCGAATTCTGAAGTTCCGATACTCGAACGCCTGAAATTTTTAGGTATTTTT
Organism: bacterium (Candidatus Blackallbacteria) CG13_big_fil_rev_8_21_14_2_50_49_14; assembly: GCA_002783405.1. Taxonomy (NCBI): domain Bacteria; phylum Candidatus Blackallbacteria; species bacterium (Candidatus Blackallbacteria) CG13_big_fil_rev_8_21_14_2_50_49_14. The sequence continues at coordinate 56,095 of PFGG01000082.1, forward strand.
TCTTCGAATCAAGATGAGTTTTTCAGGGTCAGAGTCGCGATGTTGCAGCGCATGTGCCGTTTGGAACTTGAAGAAGTGCCTCTGACGGGCGATGACCCCAAAAAGGTCTTGGCCCAGGTACAGCGTATTGCCTTAAAGCATCAGCAAAAATTTGAAACGATTTACCAGCAGATTCTGAAAGACCTCGAAAAAAAGCGAATCTTTATTGTCAATGAAACCCAATTGACTCCTGAGCAGGCCGAATATGTGGTTTCTTATTTTAAAGAAACGGTTCGACCCAATCTGGTGCCGATCATGATTGATCAGGTTGATGCCTTTCAGGATTGCAAAGATCGCTCGATCTATCTTGCTGTTAAAATGTTCCGCCAGGACGGCAAACGCCGTCCCCGCTATTCATTGCTCGAAGTACCCAGTGGGGTGGTTCCCCGTTTTCTGGTTTTGCCCATGCATATTCATGGTGAAGCGCCGGATACCCTGCAACACACGATCATCCTTCTGGATGATGTGATTCGCTATAACCTGAACAATATTTTCAGTATTCTTTCTTTTGATACCTTTGAGGCCTATACGATTAAAATCACCCGAGATGCTGAATTGACCATCAATGATGCTCTGGATGCTGCAGTGGCGACCAGTTATATGGAAAAGCTCTCTAAAAGCTTAAAAAAGCGCTCAAAGGCTCCTCCCGTTCGTTTTATCTATGACAAAGAAATGCCCCAGGATATGTTGAATATGCTGATGCGCAAACTGAAACTCAAGCAAGATGACAATCTGCAACCGGGGGGGCGTTACCATAATTTCAGTGATTTTATGAAGTTTCCCCGGATTGGCCCTTCAAGTTTTCGTTATCCACAACTCAATGCGCTCAAAAAACATCCAGATTTTGCTGAGAATCTCAGTTTTTTTAAGGTTATTTCCAAAAAAGATGTGGTCTTGCACTATCCCTATCAGCCTTTTACCTATTTCATTGATTTGCTGCGTGAGGCAGCGATCGACCCTGCGGTAGAGTCGATCTCGATTACGCTTTACCGGGCTGCCAAACATTCCAAGATCATCCATGCCCTGATCAATGCTGCCAAAAATGGCAAAAAGGTTACGGCTGTGATCGAGTTACAGGCCCGTTTTGATGAAGAAGCCAATATCCATTGGTCGAATAAGCTGGCTGAAGAAGGGGTGCGGGTGATTTATGGGGTTCCCAATTACAAGGTGCATTCCAAGCTCTGTCTGATTGTTCGCAGAACAGGCAAGCGGCTGGTGCGCTTTGGGCATGTGGGCACAGGCAATTTTAACGAGGATACAGCCCGTCTCTATTCAGACATTGGCTTTTTTACTTCTGATACCCGTATCACCGATGAAATTCAAAAGCTTTTCAATTTCTTTGAAGACAATGTCTATATCGGCACCTATAAGCATCTGCTGGTTTCTCCTGTATTTGTGCGCCGACATTTCGAAACCCTGATAGAGCGTGAAATTCATGCTGCCCGTCAGGGCCGCCCGGCTTATATTGTGGCCAAGACCAATTCCCTGGTCGATCAGGCGATTATCGACAATCTCTACCGCGCTTCCCAGGCAGGGGTGCGTATCTGGCTGATTGTGCGCGGGATGTGTTCCCTGCGGCCTGGGGTGCCGGGTTTGAGTGAAAATATTACGGCGATCAGTGTGATTGATAAATTTTTGGAACATGCCCGGATTTTTGTTTTCTGCAATGGCGGTGCAGAAAAATACTATATTTCATCAGCCGATTGGATGACACGCAATCTTGACCACCGTGTGGAAGCTGCCTGCCCGATTTATGACCCGGAAATTCGCCACCAGTTGCGGGTTTTTCTCAGTCTGCAGCTACGCGACAATACCAAAGCCCGGATTGTAGATGCCCGCCAGACCAATCGATTTCAACCCCGTACAGAAGAAGAGACCCCGCTGCGTTGTCAGGATGCGTTTTTTGAATGGTTGCGCAATGGTACGCTGCCTGAGGGGCCCCGCCCTGAACTTCCCCTGTTTTGGACCGATGTCTGAACCCGTTTGCGAACGAGGTAAAAGGAGAGAGCGATGCTCAAATTTGTAGCGATAGATGTGGGTTCCAATGCCATGCGTCTGGTACTGACCCATGTTTTTGAAGGTGAAACGGGCCCCTCGTTTAAACGTGAGACCCTCTTGCGCGTGCCGGTGCGCCTGGGCGAAGACGTGTTTACCTTGGGACATATTTCCGAATACAAAGCCCATCAACTTTTGAAAGCCATGCAAGCCTTCAGGCACCTGATCGATGTCTTTGAACCCCATGCCTATATGGCCTGTGCCACTTCTGCCATGCGAGATGCTCCCAATGGCCCTGATCTGATTGCCGAAATCCAGGAGCTTGCAGATATTTCCCTGCAGATTATTCAGGGGGGCTTTGAAGCCGAACTGATTTTTGCCAGCCATGTGGCAGAAACCCTCGATCCTCAAAAAAATTATCTCTATATCGATGTGGGCGGAGGCAGCACTGAACTGACGATTTTCTCTGAAGGTCAGCAGGCAGCAGCTGAATCCTTCAATATTGGTACGGTACGCCTGCTCTGTGACCAGGTTCAGCCGAGTGAATGGCAGAGAATGAGCACCTGGATTACCAAGCATTGCCAAACCCCAGGCGATTGGCAGGGAATTGGCAGTGGCGGGAATATCAACAAGCTGTACAAACTTTCAAACCGCAAAGACAAAGCCTATTTAAAGACCAACCACTTGAATTATTGGCTGGGTCTGCTTGAGCCTTTGAGTATCGACCAGCGGATTGAAAAATATGTACTCAAACCAGACAGAGCCGATGTGATTGTGCCGGCTACTCAAATTTATTTGCGGGTGATGCAGGAGGCAAGGCTTGAGCGAATTTATGTTCCCCAGGTGGGTCTGGCCGATGGCATGATTCATTTTCTCTATGAAACCTGGCGGCGTGAGCACGCTGATACCCGGAGTTAAGTATATGCCCGATGAAGATCTTTCTGAAACTGAAGGGATAGAAGCCTGGCAGGAAGACCATTTTGGAGAATTGACCGATCATTTGGGCAGTGAGGTCAGCAGCAGCACAACCACCCACAGCCGCCAACTTTTTGAGCGGGTTTTCGATTTCAAACTGGCGGCAGAATCTGAAGACGTTCGCAAACGAATTACTGTCGATACGTATTTTTTTATTCCCCGCAGTGTGGGGCTCAACCGCGACAATTTCACCCGCAGTCATTTTTATAACTCCCTCAGTTCCTTTTTACGCATTCAAACCTACGAGGGACTGCGGCGTTCTGCGCTCAAAACCGGGTCCTGGAATTTGCCCCATACAGAGGCCTATTTTAAAGCCTATTTTCAGTCGCGTGAGCGCTCCAATCTTGCCCAGTGTGCCATTCAAGAGGTCAAACTCTTCGCCTGTCTGATGGAGAATCAACTCAAAAATTTAAGATTGCAATTGCGTAAAACCTTGAAGCGCAGAGCCGGAAGACTATCTTCGCGGGTAGAATATTTCCAGCGCAAACTTACAGTCTTGCTAGAATTACTTGCCACTTTCCGAACCCTGTACCTTGCGAAAATCAGGGCAGGGGAAGTTTGGGTAGATGAAGAAGTGCGTTTGGCGTTTGTGCTCAGTGATGAGTTTCTCTCCTATCGCCTGGAGTCGATCCTGATCAATTTGAATGAAATCTTGGAATCGGGTAAAAAAATTCAGGAGTGTCAGTTGTTTCAGGCTGAAATTTTGGAGGTGCTTCAAACTGAAATGCAGTACCGGGAAGTGAGCGGCCAGCTGCAAATTCAGGAGATCACCACAGAGTCGATTCAGGAAACCTATTATTACCGGCTGGGCCTGCTGAAAAAATTTGTTTCAGATGTCCTGTATCTGGATATCCGCAATCTGCAGAAAGACAAAGCCTATCGCAATCTGGTGGCTGCTGCAGGGGCTGCCTTGGCGGCAACCTGGGCGGGGCTTGTCGATTTGCAGCGTTTTTACTGGCTGCAGAATATTAACCAGGAAGGACCCGTTCCCACTTCAGATTTTGCGCTGAGATTTTTTCTGATCGTGATTGTGGGGGTTTTCGCCTATATCTTTAAAGATCGGATTAAAGAATTGACCCGAGAATATTTCTACGAGCGCCTGAAACAGTTTTTGCCGGATTATGAATATTCTGTCTTTTATAAGTTTGCCAATCCTGCCAGCCAGTCTGAAATCAAAGTGGCTCAGGCCAAACAGTATATGCGCTATCTGAATAAAGAAGCGCTGCCCGCCGAAATCGCCTATATCCGGGAATGGGGGCACCCCAACAAACTTGAGCCCGAACGCTCTGAAGAAGTGATCCATTTTTCCAAACAGTTGGATTTTGATACAGAAGTTTTGCGCAAGCGCTTTGCGCATATTCGTTTTATTCGCGATATCTCACGCTTTTCAATTGATGAGTTTTTGCTGCGGATAGACGACCCCAATAAAAAACTGCGTTATTTTGATCAAAACAAAGGGGTGGCCACCATGAAGGCCCCCAAGGTTTACCATCTCAATCTGGTTTCACGTTATGCCGTCTGTGAGTATCAAGCGGGGGAATGGTTGCCTGCACGGGTAGATTTTGAACATCTGCGCCTGGTTTTGAATAAAAAAGGGATTATTCGTGTGGAAAAAGTTTTGCCCCACGGTGAATTGGGTTATTTGGAGTCTGTGGCATGAACTATTCGCAATTTTTACAAAGCCTGACGGGTTTGGGTATCTTTCTCTTTTCGCTGCGCTTTTTATCTGAAGCCTTGGGAGATTCACTGAACCGCATGCTCAGACCTTGGCTGAGTAAAGTATTGGCGCGCCCCCTCAATTGTTTTCTCTCGGGTCTGGGGATCACGGCCTTGGTTCAGGCCAGCAGCATTACCGTGATTGCTGCGATGGGCCTGCTCAATACCTATGTCATTTCATTGGAACAGGGCTATATGATTGTTTTGGGGGCCAGTTTAGGCACGACCCTCAAGGCCTGGTTTTACACCCGTTTGGTAGAAAACCATGCCGGTGCGCTCTTGGTGGGTGTTTGCAGTATTGCCTTGCTTTTTATTCATAAAAAAAATCTGCGTATCAAACTTGAAATTGCTATGGCGATTGGTTTTGCCTTTTTAGGCTTGCAAATGTTAACGGCTGCTTTGGCGAGTTATTCCAGCCAGTTTCCTGTGATCAGCTATTTTACCCACCAGTCATCCTTGGGAATCTCCGGTCAGGCCTTGGCTGTGGTGGCTGGTTTAATTCTGGCTTTGATGGTGCAATCCAGTTCAACGGTCGTCTTTCTGATTCTACACTTGGCCACGCAGGGCTTGATTGATTACCCTTCCGGTGTGGCGCTGATTCTGGGGGCGAATCTGGGAACCTCTTTTCAACCTTTTCTAGCGGCCATTGAATACGGCAAAAGTGTGCGCCGTTTGGCCATGTCCTATTTCCTGGTCAAGGCGGGGGGCGTCTTTTTAATTCTTTTGCTCTTTTCACTTTTTTTGATCGGGGTCGATCGGCTGATTCCAGGTGTGCCCAGTGCTGAGCTGGTCTTTCACCTGGCCGGAGCACATTTCTTTTATAATTTTTTCACTGTTTTGGCAGGCTATCTGCTCATGCCCTTTGTGCTCAGATTTGTCTATCTGGTCATTCCGGGACAGGGCAAACAACAGGATTTTTTCCTGAACCCCGTGGTGCGCCGCATGTTGAGACAGTCACCGGATAAATCCTTATTTGAAGTCAATGATCAGCTTCAGAAATTGCTCCAACTCACGATGGGTATCAGTGATCAGATTCTGCTCTCTTTGACTCAAAAAGAACCTGAGGCCCCGCTTTTGGGAGAGCAGGGCTCACGCTTTTTCAGCATTCAAGAGGGCATTTATGAGATTCTGGTGCCTCTCAGCCGTCAGGAATTGCCAGCAGTGAAACATCAGCGTACAGAGATTCTCTTGGAGCAACTCCAAGCCTGTAGTAAATTACACCACCATTGCCAGGATTTTTACGTGGCACTTCATGAGGGATTATTCGTACATGCCTATCGCTTACCTGATGAAATGCGGGATTTGATGCCAGAGTTTCATACCCATTACCACCAGCTTTGGTTGCGCTTTTTCAAAGGCCAGGAACCTGAACCGCTCTTGAGTGAGTTGCGGGATATTTGTCTGCGTCTCGATGAGCGCTTTTTAACCTTTCAACTCGAAGATCATTTTGAAGCCGGCTATTATGCCTGGTTACATCAATCTCTGGCCGAACTCTGGCATTTACTTCACCTGACTTCTGAGTTGTTCACAGAGCACCCGGAATTGCCTGTTATTTAGTTGCCTGGAAGAGACTTTCCTTTACTTTGACCTCGATCCGTTTTTTCTGGCCTGCCCCAGCTGGAAAGGTATCGATCACCAGGGTCTCTGTATTTCCTGGAATCAGAGCCAGCTCATAGGATTTTGCAAAACGGTCTCCGTAGGGACGGGGGGCTCGGCATCAGCTTGAATCTGACTGAGATGTCCGGCCAGGATTGTGGTCTGTTTGAGCTTGGTTGCTCTTGCCATCAGCGGATAAAAGTCACCCAGGCCATCACTGTTATGGTGGCTGACAGTTGGGCCTGGAGTGCAAAAAAATTCATGCCCAGTCACATAAGTTGACTGGGCATGAACATCTTGATAGCTCTCTGGATGTTTTAAAATTTGCTCATGTCACTGAGGCCTGCGGCAAGAATATTGCCTTTTGTATCTAGAAAACAAACCGTGTATTGGTAAGACTTTCCTGTGACAAGCCCTCCCTCATCAAGATACGTTTTACTGGCTTTTTCCAAGGTCGCCAGTCTGATTACGGATTTAAAAATTTTCTCAGGCTCATTTCGGTAAATGGCAATCGATGTTGTTGCAGCCGGGGCCGAGGTCCAGGCCAGATTAAATCCAGTTGATTGAGCCGTGGCCGTGACTTTGCCTTCAAAAACAGGGGCCTCAAAAATCTGCTTCATTTCAAAATCCTTGGCTTGAGTGACCAAGGAATTTATCTGATTGACAAGCGTTTCTTTGGTGATCTGTTGCACATCCATGCCCATCATATAAAACGTATAAAACAATTCAGAATCTGAGAACATTTTTTTTAATAACTCGGTCGGGTTTGAAGCCAGCAGAGTCGTATCGGCGAAACTTTTTTGCATCTGCTCAGAAAAGGGGACTGTGTTTTCTGCAAGGACCAGCAAAGTATAGTGAAGTTCCTCATATTGGCTGGGGGGAGTTTGCTTTCCAAGCCTTTCAATCAAAGTTTGAGCCGCACTTTTCATGGTCTGAAAGGATTGTAAATCTTTGATATTTGGCGAAAATGTGGATTTAACACTCAAATCTGATTTCCCTGTGATCGCCAGAGACAAAGGAGCCCAAACAGAATTGAGAAGTTTGGCGTATTCTTCTTCAGTCATGGGAGCTGAGGTGTTTTCTAACTGGGCTTTTGCCTTTTTTCCAAGGCGTATCACTTCAAACTGAGTATCTACGAACTCCATCGATAGTTTTTGATACTGCTCAAGCGTGATGCCAAGGGATTTATAATAATTTTCCATAATATTGTTAAGATCACTGATACTTGTGATTTTATTGGCTTCAAACTCTTGGCTAATTGCTTGGTACAGCTTGACTTCCCTTTGTAAGCCCTCCTGAAGCTTTTGATTCAGAGACTTGAATTCTTCGGGTACAGACATGCTGCTCAACTCTGCTAGAACTTTTTGGTCTACCTCTAAAATGGTTTTAAAAGCAGTGAGCAAAAGCGTTAACTCAGTGGAGGGTGAAGAGCTAGGGACCGTCTCAGGCGAACCAGAAGGGGAGGCTGAAGGCGCAATCATGGGCGTTGCGGTTGGGGCTGGGCCCATATTGGACGGCATACTGCTGGCTAAGGTTCGTGTATTTTGCACTATTTCTTTTTGATGGGATTGAAAGGCTTGGCTGTACTTCACAATTAAATCATTGTTCTGAGACTTCACTACAGCAGTGGTGGCTTTTGGAGCAGTTGATTCAACCGGCTTTGCAAGGGGGGGTTCAGCATTTGACTTTGAAGATTCTTTGCTTTGCACCCCCTCTTGCGAAGTGTTTGAAGCCTTTATTTTTGAGGCTGGAGGTTCCGATTGTGGCGTTGTCAGGCTCGGTGGGGCTGTTTGACAGGCTGCAAGTAAGAAGATTGTAGCAGCCAGGCGGGAAAAATAATTTTTTTTCATAATCAAAACCTTTACTTATTTGTAAATTATTTATTGAGTATATCACAGGGAAATTGATTTGCAAGAGGGGGAAAATGGATACTTTCGAATTATCCGATGAATAATCTTATATATCTTTGAATGTATGGTTTTTATTTATACAATTCAAGAAATGAACCCATCTATTCAAATTTCATTCTGGATTTGCTCAACTAAATGAATTTATCTCTAGGGTAACGATGACAGTATTATATTACAAAACAAATCAATATTTGGCAATACTGGCTTGTACTTTGTTTTTAAATATAAAAGAATGATTAAATTTGTCTTTTTTACGTATTTTAAACGTCACAATGTCATAAATGCACCTTGAAATAAGCAATACTCAGAAAAATGATTCTCAAATTTGTTTTCACCTGTCTGGGTTTCTTCTCTACCCATGCGCCTTTATTGCGCACCCCCTGACAAAGACCCCATTCCCAGCAGTATTGCCAAAAAAACTGAATAGAGCTTCTTACACTTAAAGTCCAAACCAAAAGGAAAAGACCCTTTCGGATCTTTTCCAACTTTGATGAAATTGTTCGCTTAGGTCGCTAAATCTAATTAAAACACCATGATTTCCTTTTGCAGACGGCAATCAAAAACCACTTGCTCAGTGATTTTATCTCTGCTTGTTGAACAGCCAGAAGGTTGTGTTTGGGCCATCTGAATAGCGTGTTTCAGCTCGTCTGCGTCAGTTGCAAAGAAGGCACCGTCTAGAAATCCCCAGATAAAATTAATCAAATACAATATTCCCGAGATCATGATTCCAAGCGTTGGAAAGACCAAGGCCCCGTATCCCAAACTCATAAAAGGAATCATCAACAAAACTCCCAGAACCAAAGGCAGCAGTGCAAAAAATCCTGTTGAAAGAAAGTGGGAAAAACCCTTTTCATATTTTCCTCTTAAAAAATAGGCAATGCTGGGCAGAATGGGCAGAATTAAGGCACTCCAGAGCGCGACTATTTGAAATGGATTTGTAAAGTTACCCATTACGAGTAAGGTAATATCTGTGCCATAAAAGATCAGATGTGATATTCCCCCTGAGACCATTACAAAATCATTAAAGGGATCCTTTCCCATGATATTTGGCACTGGGTGGAGGGTCAGCGTCTGATAAAGATCTGGTGCAGCCAAATCAGGGGCGCTATGGTTTAAATGGTAAACCTGGGGTGTTGATTCATTTGCCTGGATCTGGGCCCAAACTGGAGCTTGGTAGATTGAGGCATAGGCAACCAAAAGGCACAGGATCAGAAATGATCTCATAATCGTCCTCAGTTTTGCGTTTTACTGTCATTATATCAAGGTTGTCAAACCACTTTGATTTCCAAATTCTTGACAAATACAGCGGAAGGGCGCATCTTGAGGGAATGATTTTGATGGAGCCGACAGGAGGTCGCTGTGCATGCTGTTTCGGAAAATGTCTTTGCAAATGCTGGTTTGTTGCTGTCTGTTTTTGCATATGGGCTTCAATCGGCCAGCTTTCGGGCATGGCATACCAGGGCAACCAGAAATTCAGATTCCAATTGAAATTTTTGAAAAATATTATCACCTTCCCTTTTTTGATATTTTGGAACATTTGGGGCCTCCCAGTGCCCATTATCATTATCAAGGAGATGAGTACTGGCTCTATGAAAAACCCTTAAAGACAGACAGTTCAGGCTTTGAAACTTGGCCGGAAATTCGCATTAAAAAAGGCAGGGGGGTTCAGGTCAATTGGCTGCCCCTCAAAATTTTGCACCCATCGATTGAAATTGCGAAGTCTTTTGGTGAATGGACTCCTCCCCATGAAATCCGCGAGAAAAAGTTTTTTCTCAAGGATACGCAACTGAAGGGAATCTCCAAGGCCAAAGTGCTCAAAAAATTGGGTGAACCCGATTGCCGCAGAGTGTTTCAAGGCATTGAAATTTGGGAGTATGGGAAAGTCAGACTCTCAGCCAAGAACCCCAAGCAGCTGACCCTTTTAATTGAATTTAAGGGCTCACGGGTGACCCGCTCACTGGGGGCCTGAACCTTTTTTGATTGGATTCTCATGCTGTCTCAGGCAGAAAGATGAATGCTCTTGCCCTTTTCTCTTGGCTTGCGGCCCCTTCTCAGAATCCAGTACACTGAGTTTCAGCGAATGCCTTTCAGAAAGTGAAACCCATGGCACAACAATATATTTTTCAAACCTATAAACTGACTAAAATTGTTCCTCCCAATAACCGTGAAGTACTCAAGGATATTACCCTGAGCTTTTTTCCTGGCGCTAAAATTGGCGTAATTGGCCACAATGGGGCGGGTAAATCGACGCTGCTCAAAATTATGGCCGGTCTTGATGATAATTTTCAGGGCGAAGCCCGGATTACCCCTGGTTTTACCGCCGGATATCTGCCCCAGGAACCCCATCTCGACCCCGAGAAAGATGTGCGTGGCAATGTCGAAGACGGCGTGGCGCATACCCGTGATTTGCTCAAACGCTTTGAAGAACTGAGCATGAATTATTCTGAAGAGACAGCCGATGAATTTGCACGGGTTCAAGATGCGATTGAAGCTGTAGATGGCTGGAATCTTGAGACCACCCTGGATATGGCGATGGAAGCTTTGCGCTGCCCACCGGGTGATTGGAAAGTTGAGAACCTCTCTGGGGGCGAGCGCCGCCGTGTGGCCCTGGCCCGTTTGCTTTTACAAGCGCCTGATCTCTTGCTTTTGGATGAGCCCACCAACCACTTGGATGCCGAAAGTGTGGCTTGGCTTGAAACCCACTTAAAGAGCTATAAAGGCACAGTGATTGTCGTGACCCACGATCGCTATTTCCTCGACAATGTCACCGATTGGATTCTTGAGCTTGAATCAGGTCGTTCCTATCCTTGGGAGGGCAATTATTCTTCCTGGCTTGAGCAGAAAGAACAACGTCTGGCCAATGAGCAAAAGCAAACCGAAGTGCGCCGCAAAACCTTGCAACAGGAATTGGAATGGGTGCGCATGACGCCCAAGGCCAAACACGCCAAAAGCAAAGCGCGTCTCAGTTCCTATGAAAAACTCTTGGCAGAAGATCAGGAACTCAAGGTGGATGCCGTTGAAATCTATATTCCCTCAGGTGAACGCCTGGGCAATGTGGTGGTGGAAGCCCAAAACCTGACCAAGGCCTTTGATGATAAATTGCTGTTTGAAAATTTTACCTTTCAGCTTCCCCCTGCTGGGATTGTCGGTGTGATTGGCCCCAACGGGGCAGGTAAAACCACGCTGTTTAAACTGATTACCGGACAGGAACAGCCCGACACTGGCTCTCTCCGAGTCGGGGATTCGGTTGAGTTGGGCTATGTCGATCAAAACCGCGATGCCTTGAATGCCGATAAATCTGTCTACGACGAGATTTCTGAAGGTTACGAATTTGTGCAGTTGGGCAAAAAAGAAGTCAATGCCCGGGCCTATGTTGCGAAATTCAATTTCCGTGGCACCGACCAACAGAAAAAAGTGGGACTCTTGTCTGGCGGCGAACGCAACCGCGTGCACATGGCCAAGCTTTTGAAAAAAGGGGGCAATCTGTTGCTTTTAGACGAACCGACCAACGATTTGGACGTGGATACCCTGCGTGCCTTGGAGTCGGCTCTGAACAAATTCCCCGGTTGTGCGATGGTGATCAGCCATGATCGCTGGTTCTTGAACCGTGTGGCCACCCATATTATGGCCTTTGAAGGGGATTCTCAGGTTGTCTTTTTTGAAGGCACTTTTGAAGAATATGAAGAAGACCGCCACCGCCGTTTGGGGGCCGATGCCGACCAACCCCATCGCCTCAAATACAAACCGATGAGTAAAAAGTAAAACTGATCTAGATCAAGTTTTTACTTGTGATACGTCATAGGGACTTGCTTTGCGCGAATATACCATAGGGGGTAATAAACCCCGTGAGGTAAGTCCCTATGAAACGTCAACTTCTTATGAGTGCCTTAAGTGCCCTCTTGGTTTTCGGTGCTGTTCATCTGCCAGCGCAAGCCATGAGTGCTCAAGACACTGTATTTTCAACCCCTCAGACTGAATTCAGTGCTTTAAGTTCTGAGCCGCTCACGCTTCCCAAACAGGAACTGATTTCTTTCAGCGCAGCAGCAGCCATGGATCATGGCACCACAATTTTTGGTCTGCCTGTCAATGAAGGCCCGATTGATCGCGTGATTCGTGGCGTGGTTGCAGTGGGACTGATCGGCACAGGAATTTATGGCCTGAGTACCAACGCCTTTGGCGCCAATACAGCGGCGATCAGCTGGAGCATGATTGGGGTGGGTGTGATTCCTACCGCCACAGCCGCTACAGGTTATTGTCCTCTCTATCAACTCTTTGGCGTTGATTATACCTTCTAACTCTGCCTGAACTCAGCGAACTTCCCAAATTGTACTTGGGAAGTTTTTTCTTGTTTTGAGAGGCTTGAATCTCGCTCTCAACTGTGTTTCAATACAGTTTAATCCCAATTTCTGAGGCCCTTTTTATGCGTAAAATCTGGTTGTCTATGTTTTCTGCTGGTTTGGCTCTTGTAGGCTGTGCTTCAGGCACTGCCCTTTTAAACAACCATTCTCTGCAACCCATTTTACGTGCCCAGAATCAAGGGGCTGCACCCGTCAGAGCGGAACAGGCTCTCGATAAAGCTCGGATGCAGGCTTTGGCCTCGGTTTTAACAGGTCAGAAACCCATGCCGGATGGCACCCTGATTCCTGAACGGGGAACGACCCAGGGCCGTGATTTGACCCGCAAATTCATTCTTTCTGTGCTTGAAGGCTATGGTTACAAACCCGAATTGCATGCCTACCGCAGCAGCGGAAAAAATATTCTGGTCCGTCTCATGGCGGATCAACCCAGCGATGAATATGTCCTGATCGGTGCCCATATGGATTCTGTTCGCAATGCAGGGGCCGACGACAATAACTCAGGTTCTGTAGCCGTATTGGAAGCTGCGCGGGTGCTGAAAGATCTGCCCGGTCGCAAAGTGAATCTAATTTTCGCTTGGTTTGACGAAGAAGAATTGGGCTTGGTGGGCAGCCATTATCTGGCCCGTGATTTCAAAAAGCAGGGCTTAAAACTTAGCTCCGTGCATACCTTGGACATGGTGGGCTGGGATTCCGATCAGGATCGCGTGATTGAAATAGAGCAGCCTGACGGCCCGCTTTGGGATTATTACCAGATGGTGAACAAGGCGCATCAACTCAATCTTCCCCTCAGTCGAACCAGTTCAGGCGATACGGATCATGTGGCTTTCCGCCAGGAAGGTTTTACTTCTGTCGGTCTGTGTGAAGAGTGGGTGGGCGGCGATACCACTCCCTATTACCACCGCAAAACCGATGTCTATACCAGCGTTAATTTTGACTATCTCTTCAAGGTCAGTCAATTGGCTGTGGCAGTGGTTTCCGATTTGGTACGGGCTGTGCCAGCACCGTTGGTTCAGACACGTGTTCCACATGATCGTTTCCCCGGTCGGGCAAGACCCTTTCATGCCTCATACGATGAATTTCAACCTTAATTGTTGCAATTTGTAAATTTTAAAATCATTCTGGTTTTCGTCACGTCCTAAATGCGCGCGGATCGGCTATGATGTATTTATTCATGTCTTGCTGAAAAATACACAGGTGAACCATGCAACCCACCATCCTGATTGGCGATGTCCACGGATGTCTGGATGAACTCAGGCTACTTTGGTCCCGGCTGCCTTTAACCAAGGAGACCCGGATCATCTTTTTGGGCGATCTGATTGATCGGGGCCCAGATTCTGTTGGCGTGCTTGAGTTTGTGGAAGAACAAAGCACCCGATACCCTTTCCTGACTCTTTTGCTTGGCAACCATGAGCTCAAGGCGATTGCCCATTATTATCATGGCGATCCCTCCCAGGTCTGTTTAAAAGAACGCCATATTCACTTTTTGGAAACGGCTTTGCCTTATTTTTCTTTTGAAAATGGGAAATACCTTGCTGTTCATGGCGGCATTTATCCCGCCTTCTGGAACCAATACAGCCAATTGCCGCCTGTGGCTTCCCGAGACCTGTGGGATGCCCGTCTGCTTCAGGCTGTTGAACGCTTTTGCTTTTGCAGGTATGTTGACGCCAAGGGCTACCCGGTTCCACTGGGCAAGCAAAGCTCGCAGGATGATTATTGGGCAGATATTTATCCCGGCCATTACGGTACCGTTTTCTTTGGGCACCAGCCCTTTTTTAAAGGCCCCACCCTCTTTCCCCATGCGATTGCGCTCGACAATGGCTGTGCTTTTGGGGGGGAATTGAGCGCTGCTATTCTGGATGAAGATGCCAAGGTTCGGTTTCTTTCAGTAAAAGCCCTCAGGGCTTATAGCCCTTATATCAACTACGGGAACCGGATTGCCTCTTACCAACGCGAAAGTTTAAAAATCCCCCATCTTTCCTTTGGTTAGACGCATCCTGGTATACTGACAAAAAAACCGGGAGTTTGCTATGTTGATCCACCGGCCCCGTCGTCTGCGTCACAGCGCGCATATCCGCAATATGGTGCGTGAGCACCGCCTTTCTGTCGATGACTTTATTTACCCGCTTTTCGTCGATGAAAACCTCGTTGATGATTCCCAAGCGATTGGATCGATGCCGGGCATTGTACGTCACAGTTTGAATACCTTGAAGTGGGAACTTGAAGACTTACAGGAATTGGGGGTCAGGAATCTTTTGCTCTTTGGCATTCCCGCCAGCAAAGACGCCCATGCGTCTCAAGCCCATGCCGAAGAAGGGATTGTTCAAAAAACCCTGCATCAGATTCGCAAAGACTATGCCGATACTTTTTACCTGATCACCGATGTCTGTAACTGTGAATATACCGATCATGGCCATTGTGGCATTATTGTCAATCAGGATGTAGACAATGATCAAACCTTGGATTTACTTTCCCGTACAGCGCTTTCCCATGCCCGTGCAGGTGCAGATATGGTGGCCCCCTCTGATATGATGGATGGCCGGATCGGCCATATGCGTGCCAGCCTGGATCAGGCAGGTTTTCAGAATCTGCCAATTATGGCCTATTCTGCTAAATTTGCTTCAGCCTATTACGGGCCTTTTCGCGAGGCAGCGGATTCAGCTCCGCAATTTGGAGACCGCCGTTCCTATCAGATGGATCCCCCCAATGGACGTGAAGCCCTGCGTGAAATTTCGCTGGATCTGGAAGAGGGAGCAGATATTGTCATGGTCAAGCCAGGTTTGGCCTACCTCGATTTGGTATGGCAGGCCAAACAGATTTCTGATGTGCCCGTCGCACTCTACAATGTGTCTGGCGAATACAGCATGGTCAAGGCTGCTGCTGAAAAAGGCTGGATTGATGAAAAGAAAATTGTACTTGAAACCTTTTACAGCTTCAAGCGTGCAGGGGCCGATCTGATTATTTCCTATCATAGCAAAGAAGTCGCAGCTTGGCTGAAAGACGGTCTTGTTTAGACGCTCAGTTGCTCCAGCGCTTCCTGGATTTCGGGGTCTTCGGGATCCAGGCTCTGCGCTTGCTGAAATACTTTTCGGGCCTCCTCAGTCTGATCGGTTTCGAGGTAACAGAGCCCCAGATTATAGAGCGCAATACTGGCTGCACCATATTTCTCAATGCTTTCAAGATAATGGGGAATGGCCGCTGGGTAAGATTCCAGCAAGCGACAGGTTTCTGCTCTTAAAATTGCAAAATTAAAGAGTTCAAAACAGTCATTGTGGGCAGTATTTAAGATTTCCCAAGCGGGAAGATAATCTTCCTGCTGAAGCATGCAAACTGCCAAAAGATAGAGCAGGCTGGCGTCTCCCGGCCGAATTCTCAAGGCCCGAATCAGGCAGCGACGGGCCTGTTCATGCAAGCCCGATTTAAGCAGATGGTGGCCAGCTTCTAAGAGGGTATGGCTTTCTTCATTGCGATTGGTTTGTTCAAATTTCCGCTCAAAGATCTCAACCCAGGCGGCCTGGGGCTGGGGGTGTTTTTGAGCAGCCAAGGTTTGCAGAGCGTAGATTTCATCCTGGGTACTTCTGACCTGATAGCCTCGCTTTTGAAAAAGAGCCTCCAACAAAGGGGTGTTGACCGGATGGGACAAGCTCTCGCCATGGTGGCTGGCTTCTTCTTTGTGAATTTCCTGCATCCAGGCTTTTCCGGCATAGGCCTTGTCTGAGATGATCCACAGGCCACCCGGTTGGAGTTGGGCAGAGAGGGCATCGACCAAGTGAATCGCATCGCAGGGGTAACCCACAGTAGCGCGCTCAAAGGCCTGCGTGAGCATGAGCAGAGCTTCTTGATCCTTGGGTTGTCTGAGATAGTTTTCCAAATCAATTTCAAGCAGCCCCTCGCGGCGAATCAGACGATGGGGGGGGAAATCCAGGTGGCTGAAAAAGGGTTCCAAAACGAGCTGCGAGAGGGTCTCGCTTAAGTTTTGCGTGTCTGCTTGGGGGTCAATCAAGCCGGCCTTGAGCAGATGTTTTCTCCAATTTTCTGTCATCTGAATTTCCAGGGCTTGATTTAGGCTTGGATAGTCTTCAAACCAGGTTGTCTCTCCTGTGAGCAATTGTGTTTGCATTTCGCCCTGTACTGTTTCAAGGGCTTTAAAATAGCCCACTTGAGGGTGGTCATGGGCCAAATGACTCAACCAATTTCTCGTTTTGAGTGCTTCTGCCAGACTTTGAAGCAAGGCTTGAATTTCATGGGGTTCGTTGAGTTCGGTTTCAATTTGAATCTGTTTTTCGTGCCAGCGTGTCGCGTTTTTATACAAAACAGCAGTGGGCAAGGTACTGAAATGGTAGTTGCTGATGATGACTGAAAAGAAGCGTTCTGAGAGCGGGAGTATCTTCTGATCCAGCGTTTCAAACCACTCAGGTTTTTGAGCGTCAAAGTGCAGAAGTTTTAACTGACCTGATTCGAGCCAAGGCTGAACGACAGCCTGTTTTTTTATCCATTGCAGAGTATTTTTTGAAAGATCCGTCAACCAGTATTCAAGTTCGAGCTCTGTATCTGCAAAAGCTTGAAGCAATTGGAGCGCAAAAAGGCCCAAGCCTGCCCCCAACTCCAAGATACGAAGGGGGCCTTGCTGGGGAGATTCAGAGACCAAAGCCTGAATTAAAGATTGAATCTGCGCAATGAATGCTGGATTGGAGGTGATATTATAGGGCACGTCCTGAGATAAAAAAACTTCAGCCCCTTGGCGCAGATAATAGTTTTTATGGATTTCCCATTCACGAGAAAATTGACTGGGAGTCGACTTTTGCAAGATCACCCGCATGATGTGATAAGGTCCTTCAAGATATTTCAGATATTTAGCTTAGCAGATTATATCTGAGTTCTAAGGATCCTGGCGACCTTTGGCATTGAATTGAATCGCTGTGAGTTGATTAAGATTGCTGTTGGCATTGGCGTTGCTGTTGGCATTGGCATTGCTGTTGGCATTGGCATTGCTGTTGGCATTGGCGTTGCTGTTGGCATTGGCATTGCTGTTGGCATTGGCGTTGC
>PFGG01000083.1 GCA_002783405.1 bacterium (Candidatus Blackallbacteria) CG13_big_fil_rev_8_21_14_2_50_49_14
AAATCGTGCCATCGCGAACCACCTTTTTAATTCAATGGGATACTTATATTATATCGCTTTTTGAATCTATTACTAGTTTTTCTACAAACTCAACGATGCAGATATCTTGCGACCGAAGGGAGTCAAGATGATCTGCCTTGTTGGCTGTCTAGGTTTCATATTTAATCCTTAAATGATATATACATTAAACCTGTTGTGCTTCGATTTAAACTCTCAAAAAGTGGAGATCGACTACTATTTACATATAACTGATTTAAAAAATTGGAGCTCACTTTTTGGATGTCTTTAATTTTCATCCAAAATCCAAAATCCAAATCTGAGTTGCGATAATACTGTGGTATAAAAAGACTCTCAGGGGTTATTCGTTGATCTTCTTTAGATATTGCAATTATTTTTGCGCGATAAACAAAACTTTTTTGCTGAGATGTTTTAACTAAAAAAACAAGGTGTTCTTGTTTACTTTGTTCAATTGTGCTTATGTACTCTTGTTTTATTGAGTTACCAAACTTACCAAACCAGACGTAACCATTTTTTTTGGCAATTATTTGATGCTCTGTGATGGTATCTGAGTTTTTTTCTGTAAGTAAATTACGATTTCTATTTATATATTGCTCATTAAATCTAATCATTAAATGTGTGGGTTTTATAGCATTCTTATTGTTCATTTAACTAGACCTAATTCCAACAAGAATTTGGAGGGGAGATAAGATGAGCTGCATTGTTTGCTTAAAGTGAAAATGTTTATCATCCTAATAAGATGCCTTGCCGAAAGTTTATTCAATAACGAGCTTTTCTGTATTCTGAAGCTTTTCCATAATTACTTCTGGATTGTTCTTTGCCAGTCCAAGAACATAATTAGTAAATGGTCTAACCTTATTTAAGATGTAATCTTCAAGTCCATATTGTGTGACAAAATCAATGAAAAATTTACCTTTTATTTCCCCTTCTTGCAAATCACGTATTAATGAAACATGATTAACCTTTACAGGAGTAGGGTTTTCGTCTTGGGAGTTCACATAGAATAACTCACCAGAAGTTACTACAACTGGAAAGCCGAGCCAGATATGATTTTTTCTATTGTTGTATTCTCTTCTTGAGAGGGTAGCTTTAATTAAAGGATAAAAAATTTGATTATAGAACCCTTCATGAACAGCCTTAAGCCTTCCTTTTTCATCTATAATTTTGCAGAATTGAACAGATTTTTGATCAGTTGAGTAATAATAGTGTTTAGAAGCTAAATCAAGCCATTGAAAAGCCTTGTACACATTATAAATACTTCTACCTTCGTCATTTTCAATCGGCTTATTATACTCTTTAACTGGAAAAATGTATTCCTTGGGATAGGGATGGTAGTCTAAGTTATTTTTATTTCTTCCTATAAATACAAATGGACTGGATGAGTTTTTGCACTCGCAAATTATCTCCTCGCAAAAAGTAATAGCGTATTTTTCATGGCTTATCACTTCACCTTTAATTGCTTTAATATCATATTCTCTAGATTTCTTTTCATTGATATCTTCGAAAACAACATTAGTTTCAACTAAACTATATTCAAGGCTCTCTAATTGTGTTGCGATGTCTTGCTCCATCAAATAGCCAGAGCTTTTCAAAGCATCCATAATATCAGATTCTGAAATAACTTTAGGTTGTTTTGTCATTATTTAATCCTTCTATTGATTGAAATCATGATTTCTTTAAAACTTTCAATGCCAGCCTCAAGGTTTTCGATGATATCATTGGCCAAAATATCAGGATCAGGAAGATTCTCAAGATCGGTCAAAGACTTGTCTTTCAGCCAAGTGATATCAAGGCTGGTTTTGTCTCGGTTCAAGATGTCTTCATAGGTAAATTTGCGCCAGCGGCCTTCAGGATTGGTTTCCGGGTGATAAGTTTCAGCTCTTTTGCTGATATTTAAAGGACTGTAGCATTGAATAAAATCTTGCAGGTCTTCAAATTTCAAGGGGTTTTTCTTGAGGGTGAAATGCATATTGGTTCGGAAGTCATAGAACCAGATTTCTTTTGTCCAGGGTTCTTTAGCCGCTGGTTTGTTGTCAAAGAAAAGTACATTGGCTTTCACACCCTGCTTGTAAAAGATGCCTGTCGGCAAGCGCAGAATGGTATGAAGGTTCGTCGTCTCCAATATTTTCTTGCGAATTGTTTCACCTGCCCCACCTTCAAAAAGCACGTTATCAGGTAAAACCACAGCACCACGGCCATCAGATTTAAGCATGGTTCGGATATGCTGCATAAAATTCAATTGTTTGTTGCTGGTTGTCACCCAAAAGTCCTGACGGTTATAGGTTAGATCTTCGCTTTCCTGCTCGCCTTCATCATTGGTGAAGGTCATGCTGCTTTTTTTGCCAAAAGGAGGATTAGCCAAGACATAATCAACCCGTAAGCCGCTGTCGGCGATCAAAGCATCTGTGGGCATAATGAAATTATCGCTCTCAAAGTCTCCGATATTATGCAAGAAAAGGTTCATCAAGGCCATGCGGCGGGTGCCTGGGACAATTTCATTCCCGAAAAAGGTTTTGTGTTTTAAAAACTCTTTTTGCTCACGATCCAAGGTATAGTTTTGAGGGTTGGCAATAAAGTCATAAGCAGCTAAGAAGAAGCCACCCGTACCGCAGGCCGGATCAGCAATTGTTTTGTTCGGTTCTGGTCGAATACAAGCCACCATGGCTTTGATTAAGGCTCTGGGCGTGAAATACTGGCCTGCTCCGCTTTTGGTATCTTCGGCGTTTTTCTCTAATAAGCCTTCATAGATCTTGCCTTTGATATCAGCCCCCATTGTGCTCCATTGCTCTTTGTCGATCATGTCGATCAGCTTATAGAGCTTGGCAGGGTCTTGGATTTTGTTTTGGCTCTTTGTGAATATTTGCCCCAGCACCCCTGTTTTTTGCCCCAGTTCACGCAACAAGGTTGTGTAATGGATCTCTAATTCTGCCCCCCGTTTTTGAGTCAGGGATTCCCAGTTAAATTCAGGAGGAATGGGCAGTTTGCGATTATAGGGCGGCAAACTAAATTCATACGCCATTTTCAAGAAGAGTAAATAGGTTAGCTGCTCCAGGTAATCGCCATACCCAACCCCATCATCTCTTAAGGTGGTACAAAAGCTCCAGATTTTACTGATAATGCTTGATGTGTTGTTGCTCTCATTGCTCATTGGGACTCAAGTTCCTTTTTCATTTTAGCTGTTAAAAAATAGCCACCCGTCTGCGCTGCTTTACCTTTAAATTCGATGAGACCAGCTTCTTTGAGTTGTTGAAGATATCTTTCAATCCGTCTCGCTGAAAACCCTGTTTTGTGCTGATAGTCAGGGACTCTTTTTCCTTCATCTTGTGAAATCATGCTTAAAAGCTGGCTCAGATTTTTCTTAACCGCTTGAGTTGTTCCGTCAATAGCTCCGTCAATAGCTCCGTCAATAGCTCCGTCAATAGCTCCGTCAATTTCCTGTAAGACTGACTTATCTTGGTGATTGAAGAAGGTCAAAGTCACAGAGTGACTGTCTGTTTTCCATTCCGGTTTTGGTAATCCGGCTTCTTCGCAAGCCTCTAAAATTTTGAGTGTCCCTCTACCAATTTTTTCAATCAAGCCTCTTAAATAAAAAATATGTGCAATGTCTGGGTTAACAGGCTTTGAAAGGTGATCTTTCTTTAATTCTTGTATTGTTAAGTTTAATTTTCCTGAATTTGTAATTTCTAATCGATCAGGATAAATTAAAACAGAAACAGTTCCAGATAATTGGGAGTAATCCCGATGAATCAAGGCATTTAATATACCTTCACGTAAAGCTGAAATAGGATAAACGAGGTCATTTTTGCGTTGCCATGAATTAGGGCTAAAATAAGTAACAGATGAGACATGTTTGTTTAAAAAATTAATAATATACTCGATATTATTAAATAAATGATCTTCTAAAATTTGGTCGTCCAAAAACTGGTCTCCGGTTTTTCCTGTTTTTAAAACAGAGACTCTAATTCTTGTTTGTGGAATATATTTTGCAGGATTTTTGACAAATAAAACAACAGCAGCATTTGTAAAATCGCCATTTTGATACAAGCCATAATAACGCATAAAATCAAAAATATCCGTTTTGGGATCTTTTATTCTATTAATCTCCATGGCCTTATCAATGGTTTTTTGGATCTCAGGTTGGTCCAATTCATCCAGATCAACCCCTAAGACAGAACGCCTTTCCCAATGAACTTCCGTCAACTGTCGATTGTGAATAAGTTCTGAAATTTGACGGGACGAAGCTTGAACCGTTCTTTCACCGTGGCGGTAATAGATGCTGCCACCAAAGACATAAGGTTGTTTTGAACCTGGCCAGACTTTAATTAAGAGAAGTTCTTTTTTTTGATGGGTTTCAATCGAAACCATGACAGGTGCTTCTGGAGCAATTTCATTCAGCAGGTAATATTCAAGCTCTTGCTTCCATTTTTGAGCGTCTTGAATCCCAATCACTTTTTTATCATCAGAAACACCAATCAACAGATAACCTCCTTGTTGATTGAGAAACGAACAAATGACTTTTCCGACAATGTCTTTTCGAACGCTTTCTTTAAACTCAAGCTGTTCGTTCTCACCTTGTTTAAGCAAATCTTTGATCAATTGATTTGAGTTCATGGTGCTTGCACCCGCATTTGTTCTACAATTTCTTTGATTCTGACCTTATCCTTAAATTGAGTTTCAATACAGGTCAGAATATCAATCAATTTGAAATACTCATCCACCCAATGACCGACTCGCTCCTGAGGAGGGAGATTGTTTAAAATGGTGTCATTATAAAGTTGAATCACCCGAATATCATCCAGTACCGCGTTTTTGCGATATTGGAAGTCGGGATTGATTGTGCCACCTTGATTGAACATATATTGCTTGAGCAATTGACGAGCAACACTGATATCTCGATGGGCAATGAACCAACGTGGTTTTTTAAGTTCAATTGCTTTGCGCATTTCATAATGTGTAATGGAGCGTTCCCCATCAACAACAGCACCGTATTGTGGGCGAATAATACCAAAAAATAGATCACAGGCTTCGACTGCTTTTAAACAGTTTTCTTGATTCGATAAGCCTGGATGAACAGGAATGGTTCTTTTATAAGAATTTAAAACAGTGTAACCATATCCCTGAAAAGTGGCACAAATCTGCTCCAACTGGTCTTCAAAGCCATAGATGGTTGAAGCAATCATCACTTTTAATCTGGGTCGTCTGCTCATAGAGGAATCATAACTTTCTTAGCTCTCGAAGTCTTGGTTTTCTTGGCTGGTTGGTTCTGCTCCCGCTCCGCTTTGATGCGATCTAAAAGCACACTGGCAGGCTCATCATTGGGATCTTGGGGAACTAATTTACCTTCAAAAGCTTGCTTCAAGATACTTTGCCGTAATGCTTCGGCTTGTTTGAGGCTGTGTTCAATTGATTCTTCGATCTTGTCGCAGACAGAGAGGCGGGATTCTATTTCGGAGACGATGAGGTTTTGTTCGTCAATAGAATGAGGAACAGGAATAATAATCTCTTTTAAAACATTTGCTGGTATCTGAGGTTGAGCTGTTCCAGATTGTTTTTCTTTTAGCTGCTTATAAAAAATTGGTGACGTGATAAATTTCATCAAATATTTATTGTTCAATATGCTTTGGTTTTTAACTCTAAGAATCAACATCCCAGAATTAATTCTAACATCTTTGAATTTTATCCTCTCATCGTAGAGAGCTACATTTCCCAATGTTCCCCTTGTTGTTATCACAACATCATTTAAGTGAAGTTTTCCTCCTCGTAACTGATCATCTTTTTCTTTTGAAATAAAAATATTGTCTTCAAAAACAAATCTATCTTCGCGAACATTTTTTGTGGATAAGAATAAGCAATGGCCAGCATCTAAAAATTCATGTTTTTTAGGATAGTTTTTCCCTCTATCTCCGTCAATAGATTGAATTACTTCGCCTAACTTGAAGCTATGCCACTTTAAATCTTTATCTTTGAACTGAGTTAACAATCCTTCAAACGCCCATTTTAAAACCGCCTGCCGATACACCTTAAGCTGCTGCTGGGCTGTTTTTAGACTTTCAACGCCCTTGTCCAATTCGCTGAAAAGTTCTTCAAGTTTGGCGACAATGCGGTGTTGTTCCGAAAAAGGGGGAATAGGAATGTCTAGTTCTTCCAAATATTGCTTGGGAACTCGCCTTTGGCCGACAGCGCCCGTCATATTTTGAGCGGCATCTTGTCGAGTTTTCGATTGAACTAAATAATAGAATAAATAGGTATTCACAACTGACTTATAACACCTAAAAACGTGAAATTCAGTAGAGCCAAAAGCAATTCTGTTCTTTAGTGAATGAACAGTTGCTATTTTTCCGTTTTCCATACAAGGTGTGATTTTTGCAAAAATCACGTCCCCGTCAGTCATTGGAGTAAACCCTTTTTTCACTTCTGAATACTTTTTAGTTTCAGTTAAATGAATAACATTACTTTCTTCTTCAACTAACTTCATTGGCAAAAATGAAACTTCTAAGTTGTCATCAATTTCCTCAAAAGGCAATTTTTGATTGATTGCACTGATATGTTTAATTTTTGTGACTTCCCAGTTTGAGGGCATAACATTTTCAGACATTTTTAAGCAGCCAAAGCCTCATTTAATTCTTCAAGAATGCTGTTCATTTCATCTCCAAATAATTGCCACATTTTGCCCCGACCGCCCTGGGCATCAAAGGGAGTATAGTCCAAGTCATCAATATCGACATGAATAGAAGTAGCGATTTGTTCTTTGAGCATATAAAGCCACTCCATTTGTTCTTTGCTGAATTTCAGAATACCCGCTTGTTTCTTAAACAGCCATTGCTGAAAATTGCGATCCACCGTTTTATCGTATGCGGTTAAGGTCTCATCAATGCCTGCCAATTTGCGAATCAATGCTACCAAAGCTACTAACTCATTTTTTGGCTGACCGCTGACAGTTTCCAATTGCTCATAAGCTTTCCAGATATTGAGTGGGGCCAGAGTCGGTTTATCTTGAATGAGTTTTTCAGCGACTTCTTTGAGCATTTTGTAGGTCAAATCCCGCCTTTGATATGGTTGACCATAAAATATTTGAAGTGCTATAAGCTCGTCCTTTTTACCTTCTACCCACTCAGAAAAGGTTTTGATGGTTTCTTGCGCACGATCTTTATTGTCTTTGTCCCAGCCTGCATGAATCACTTCATCCGTATTGACTAGATCAATCTTTTGTTCATGAGATCGGCGCACGTTTTCAATATACAGGTTTAAGTCACCTGTAAAGACGTGAGCTGCTTCATTTTGCAAGGCTTCTATTTCTTCTTGAATGGCTGCTTGAATTACAGCCGGGGCTTGTCCTTGTTTTTGCTGTTTGATTTCCTGCTCAATGCTTTCCAGAACATCGGGGTTAAAGGCATTCAAAAGCCCTTTCACGACCTGAGAAATGCTTTGACCCTTGGCTTTTTCTTGAAAAGCTTCCTTTTCTTTGTCGGTCATTTGTTTATCCAGACGGGTTAGACGGTTCGCCAAGGAAGTAAATAGTTCTTCATCTCTGGCTCCAACCGCCACAGCCGCTAACAGTTCTTTGAGGGCAACACCAGGCTTTTTCTCCAGTGGGCGGCTATCTGTTTTTAAGCTTTGGGTGACGCCGATGGCATCCACAATCACAAAATGGTCTTTGGCAATTTTAGCTGAAGGAGACACTTTTTTCAGGTCATCAAAATGAATCACCCGTGTACCTCGGCCTTTCATTTGCTCAAAATAGTTGCGGCTTTTGACGTCACGCATAAAGAGCAAACATTCCAGTGCTTTAACATCGGTGCCAGTGGCAATCATATCCACTGTGACAGCTATCCGAGGATAATAGTCATTGCGAAACTGAGCTAAAACCGATTTGGGATCTTCGCTGGCCCGATAGGTGATTTTCTTGCAAAAGCGGTTTTCTTCATCAAACTCTTCACGCACGATTTGGATAATATCATCGGCATGGCTGTCTGTTTTAGCAAAGATCAGCGTTTTGGGGACTTCAAACTGACCTTGTGAATCCATGCGATCAGGAAACATCTCAGGCAAATGCTCTTTAAATGTGCGAATCACCGTTCGGATTTGACTGGGATTTACTATGTCCTTGTCTAATTGTTTGTTGGAATAACTTTCATCTTCATCTTGCATCGCATAGCGTTTTTTGCGGCTCAGGCGTTCCCGATGCTCAATGTATTCGCCTTTCCAAAGCGTTCCGCCCTTTTTACTAATTTTGGTTTCAATCAAATACACGTCATAGCCAACATTTACCCCATCCGCAACGGCCATTTCATGAGAATATTCCGACACCACATTTTGCTTAAAATAGGCAATGGTACGGGCGTCTGGTGTCGCAGTTAGCCCAACTTGAAAGGCATCAAAATAGTCCAGAACTTGCATCCACAGATTGTAGATGCTGCGGTGACACTCATCTATGACAATGAAATCAAAATATTCAATTGGCAATTTTTCATTGTATTCGACAGGGGGAACTTCTTTGGGCTGCCAACGCTCATTGGGGTTTTCTTCTTCCGCGCTTTCTTCTAGCTCTTGGCCTTTCAAAACTGCATAGAGCCGTTGAATGGTGCTGATATACACCTGATTGTCATCAGGAATATGCCGAGACTTTAAGCGATGAACCCCGTAAAGCTCTGTAAATTTGCGATTGTCGTCATTGGGCAAGAAGGCCATAAATTCTTGTTCCGCCTGCTCACCCAGGTTTTTTGTATCCACTAAAAACAAGATGCGTTTGGCATTGGTGAATTTGAGCAGACGATAAATAAAGGTAATAGCAGTAAAGGTTTTACCGGAGCCAGTGGCCATTTGAACCAAGGCTCTGGGTTTATTGTGTTTGAATGATTGTTCCAGATTTGAAATCGCGTTAATCTGGCACTCTCTTAAGCCTTCAGTGGGAAGGTTGCTCAGTTGCAATAAAGATGCCCGTAGGGATTCAGACTTTTTTAACCATTCTTGCAGGGTCTTCGGTTTGTGGAAGGTAAAGACATTGCGTGCTCTCGGTTTGGGATCTCTAAAGTCCGTAAAAGTGGTGACTTCTGCGGTACTAACGTAGACAAAGGGTAATTTTTGATTATTGAGGTACTTTAATTTAGCAGCCGCATAGTCTTCTGCTTGATCTTCATGTACTGAGAGTCTGTAACCTTCGTCTTTGGCTTTGGCTTCAATCACGCCGACTGGTTTTCCTGCCACAAAAAGCACATAATCGGCTGGCCCCACATCTGTTTGATATTCTCTAACAGCGACACCCAAACCAGCATTTATGTTTATATTCTTTTTATTTTGAATCAACCAGCCACAAGCAATTAATTGTTTATCAATCTCGTCTCTCGCTCGTTGTTCTGGATTTT
The DNA here is from genome assembly GCA_002783405.1 of bacterium (Candidatus Blackallbacteria) CG13_big_fil_rev_8_21_14_2_50_49_14. Lineage (NCBI taxonomy): Bacteria > Candidatus Blackallbacteria > bacterium (Candidatus Blackallbacteria) CG13_big_fil_rev_8_21_14_2_50_49_14. The sequence continues at coordinate 9,381 of PFGG01000083.1, forward strand.
GATTCATCATTTTTCCTTGATTTTTTCAGTCTAGAATTTTCATCTTCCAAATGTCTTGCGCCAGTCAAGACGATGTAAGAGTTGGCTGTGCAAGCCGAGACCTTTGATTTGTAAGCTTTATGCGCTTTTTTGAAAAGATCACTTGCCCAGTATACCATCTCCATGTATGATTAAGAAGTGTCTCAAAAGCGCATTCTGGTTAGGTTTTAACCTCGGCTTGTCCAGCCAACGCCGCACATGTGCTGCGAACGTAGTGAGTCAGTACGATGTGCATTGTTGCGCGGCATATATTAACATGCAATTTCTTTTTTCATCTGTTTAAACCTAAACATCACTTACATTTTATTAGAAATAGTTATACGTAAAAAAGATCTCTTCCTTATGATTAGGACAAATAAAAACTCTTCCAATTACGGATGCTGGAGAAAACTCTACATAAGCATAGGGATCAAGATGGTAAATATTAGTCATAGGTTGAGAGCATTCTTTACATTTTGCAATTTCATCAAAACCAGCTGATAGTGGCCATCCTCCAAGCTTATCACTTTCGTAAGGGATTTCAAAAAAAGTGTGAGCATGTTTCTCTACTTTTGTAAATAAGGAAGAAATTTGAGGCATAAAATTTGTGAGATACTCTTCATCGGGTAACTCTTCTCCACCATAGTTCCAACTTTTGATTTGAACTGGTGAAAATATTACATAATCAGAATTTTCACCATATTCAGGATACTCTACAATGTTTTCTAACTCTTCAACTGGGACATAAGTACAGAAGTAATTTGGTGAGTTAGCATTTTGCTTAGGATCAAACAATTCACAATCACCAGATTGATCTACACAATAATAAATTTTTAAAGCCCCCTCTCGTATAGTAAAATCGAAGTTTTCAGGTAACTCGCTCAAATTTAGCTGAAGTAGATGAGTCAGCGGGTGCTTACAATTTTTGCAACTAGGATAATTTTTGTTTTTTAAGTAGGATGCACCTCCATAATGACTGGATTGAAGCCAGTCATTAGTCAGCTCAGTTGAAACTTCAGGTAACCAAAACGGTCTGAGTAAATGCTGTTCGATAAGTTTATTTTGAACTATTTGAGTTGTTTGTAGATAGATTTCTGATTCTTCGACTTCGACATAACCATTGGAAATAGCTTCTTCAATCTTTTCTTTGTAAATACTGCTCGCACGTAGGTAATCCGCATCTAAATTTGGACTGCCATCTATACGTCCGAATCTATATCCAGCATCTATTTTTTCGACATTATTTAGAATTGATTCAGCAAGTCCAGAACGAATGATTAAATTTGGATTACTATATGAAATTTCTATTGCTTTTGAAGGAACAATGTTTGAATTCAAGAAATATCGACTACCAGCACGTAATTTTGTGTCAATATTATTTTCTATTTCATTTGATGACATCTGTAATTAATCCTTCTGTATAATTGGAAAATTCTTGTTAAGATTACTATTCTTTCTCCATACCACTTGCGCAGTCAAGTGAGTGAGTTAGTTGCGCGGCGCAGGGCCTAAAATCTAGTTTTTTCTTATGCGCCTTAAATTGATTCATAGTCTAATTTCTTGCCTCACCCGCAATATTTTTACAGCCTAAAACGCGCATTATAACTTGGTTTTAACCGCACAAGTCCGCCGCAACAAGTAATTATCCAGGGGCAGGATAATCCCATCACCACCCCCAGCCCCCTTCTCAACACAAATCCCCATCAGCTTTTCAGCCTTGCGGTATAACTCCACTCTGTCCCCCAAATCAGCGAAATTTAGCATTTTCCAAGCAAGCCCCCAAGGTCCATCTAACACGCCAAAAATCAACTTATCCTGTTTCCGTATAACTCCACAAATCGGAGAATTATACTTCTGAATGGATGATCCCCTGTGAATCTTTCTTCCGTATAACCCCACCCCAGGAAGAATTATCCACTCAAGTAATTTTCCTCTGAAGAATTCTTCGCTTTCTGGATAATTCCTCTTTTTGAAGGGTTATTCGCTTTCTGGATAACTCCGAAAACGGAGAATTCACCACCCATCAAAAAACATCTTTCAGTAAGAGAAGGTATTCAGATTAATGCAAGATCAAAACCACACCCATAGAATACAATTCAATCGAAAAAGAATCAAGATCCCATCAGTACCTCAAAAATTTGTCACATAAGTACAAATTTTTAACAAATAAATGAAATCTGTTAAATTGTATTTTAATTGTCATAATTCAATAGAAATCGCGTAAGGCAAAGCATTACTCTTGGAACATTGAATGCCTCAAAATCGAGAATTCATCGCTTTCTGGATAAGCCACAAAATCTGGAGTTATACAGAAGAAGCACTATTAAAGGTTAATAAATAACTAAAATAAACTTAATTATTGGTAAATTCAAGCAAGACAGATCTCCATCCTCAGGATAGAAAATTATCAGCGGAAAATAATTCCGCCTTATAAATCAAGTGTTAGAGAAAGAGAGTTTCAATTCCATGCGTCAATTTATTATGCTTTCACTCAGTTTTTCAATTCTGGCAGCTTGCCAAGGCCCCACACCTTTGGCGGTAGCCCCCCGCTCCCTTCAAGCAGCCAGCGTCAGCCGTGCTTCTGCTCCCCAGATTCAAAACCCCACCCAAGCCCTTCCCACCAATGCCAATCAGGCTGATGCGCTCTATGGTTTTCGCAAACCTGTGGGCACCATGAAAATTGAGCTCTATTCCTCCACACAGACAGTTGACCGAGAATCAGCCATGCTGCATATTAAAGAGTTCTTTCGCAAATATGTCGACCAGAACGATATCGTCAACTACCAAGTCGTAAACAAAGACGGTGTTCCAGATACCTTTTTTATCAATATCTTTGGCGGCAATAAAACCTTCGTGGTACAAAAATTGCTTCCCGATTTGAGATACTATCTGACTCAACGTACCCGCATTAGAAATCTCGACTATTACTCCAACTAGCTTCTAAATAAAAAGCCTGGCTTTTGCCAGGCTTTTTTCATGGGGAAAACGCTCGCTATTCAAAGCAGAGGCCCAACAGCTTCGGCTTAAAGCGCACCCGCTTTGCGCGCTTTTTTTTCAAGATCCCGGTTCTGACCCAATTCTTTAAAACTCAAGAGCTGTTTGCCCGGAAAAGCATTCACAAACACCATATGCACAGCCCCTGGCCAGGTCAGTATCCAGTTGCGGCCATCCTGACTGGCTTGGTAAAGCCCATTCTGGGCCTGAACCACCAATTCGTGGTTCATATGTTCAGACAGATAGCCAATCGCATCGTCTTTGGGAAAAGGGCGGCCTTCAGAAGCATAGTCGCGGTTCTGAGCAACCAACCAACGGTGAAGTTTCAAAAGATCTGAAAAAGCAGCAAGCCATGGGAAACGCCTGACCTCACGAAGGGGGACGCGCCAGGAGGAAGCAAAACGGGAATTGTTCACATTCAAAGTTCTGCCATTGACAAAAACCTGAGATATTTCTTCGTAGCGTGCAGAGATCGCCAGACTCTGCACCCAGACCGACATCGCTGCCAATCCGGTTTCAGAATGCAAATAGAGTTGAAAATACGTAGTCACATTGGCGGTGAAATTTTCTATCCGATAAGCCCCCTGCACCTCAAAGCCTTCAGCCTCGATTGCTTCTCGGCGGGAGTCGAGCCATTCCTGAATCTCAGGAGATTCCTGCTCTAAAAGGGGGGTGATCTGCACCCGTCGCGTCACCCAATGTTGGGCTTTGACAATCGGTATGCCCACCACCAGGGGCGCGAGCAGATAAACGGCAAGCATGCCGCCAAGTGTTTCAATCAAGGCCATGGCAATACCTCACTGCTTAAGTAAAATCTGTAATTGAGCACGGGCTTCAGTATGGCTGCCATCCAGTTCAAGCACGCGTTGTAGCGCTTGACGGGCCTGTGTTTTCTGCCCCTGGGCCTGATAAACCAAGCCCAGATTAAACCAGGCCTTGAGATAATCAGGTCGCAACTTAACTGCTTTTTCAAGTGCGCTCTGAGCTTCAGGCCATTTTTCTTCCTGCATGGCCAAAACAGCAAAATTATACTGCAAAGTGGGGTTTTCAGGGGCCAGCCGAAGACCTTCTGTCAGAAATCGCCGTGCGCCGCCATAATTGCCCAATTGAATCGCCGTCTGGCCCAAATCGTTGAGGATATTTACATTCTGCTCATCCTCGTTCCAGGCCTTGAGCAGATAAAACCAACGGTATTTGAGTTGTTTTTCTGGGTTTTGCATCGCTTGGGAATCAATTTTAAGATAATCGCTAAAGGCTTCCAAGGCCCCGGCATAGTTTTCTTCCGAGGCATAAATACCTGCCAGCACCTGATACGCTTCGCCATAATAGCTGGGGTCAGAGAGCAGTTCCTGGTAAATCGGGCGGGCTTCATTCAGCGCGTCCTGCATCAGATAGACCGTTCCCAGCATTTGCAGAATCATCGTCCGGCTGAGATTGCGGGGATTCTGGGGCCAATGCGCCAGGGCACGTTTTAAATATTCCTGAGATTTGGGCAGATACGCTTGCCCCAGGCCCAAATACATCAAACCACGTGAAAACTCAAGCCAGGTATCCCCGGGTCTGCGTGCTTCCAAACTTTGATAGAGCTTTTCTGAGGCTTCAAAATCCTGCATCCCAGACAGTATGTCGGCTTTCTCGACCAATAAATCGAAATCATCGGGGGAAATTTTCAAGGCCCGATCAATCACTTCAAGGGCTTTTTCATGCTGACCCAAGGCATTGTAAAACGAAGCGAGCCCATTTAAGACTTCGGGTGATTCGGCCCCCATCTGCTCAACCCGCTTGAGCAGCGTCAGGGCTTCATCATTGCGTTGCAGGCGTACCAAAACCCCCAATTTGGCCAGGGGCACAAAGGGGTTCTCGGGCAAATCGAGAGCGGCTTCATCAAGTAGTTTTTCAATCCAGCCAAAATCGGGTTGCATGCGAAAGGCTTCCTGCAGAATGCCAATGCTGGCCAGGTTGAATTTGAGCCAGGGGTCATCAAAATTGGCACCCAGACTTTTTAAGTCTGCGCGTAGGGCCTTGATATCTATATTCGCCTGTTGAATTCGGGTTTCGATATATGCTGACTGCGCCCCCGTATCGCGGGGATTGATCCGCATCGCTTTGGTGCTCAGCTCCAGCGCTCGGTCGCGGTTCCCCCGGCTTTGCTCTAACCGGGCCAGGGCACTCCAGGCCAAGGGCAATTCAGGATTCAGGGCCAGGGCCTGTTGGGCGTATTGCTCAGCCAAGGCTTCATCGCCAGGGCCTTTGACCTGAAATCCCTGGGCAGGCGGCAAAACCACCAATTGACGGCGTTTGGCCGCCAATTGAGAATAGGCATCGGCCAGACCGGCATAGGCCAAGGCATAATTCGGGTCGGCAGCCAGTGAAGCCTTAAACGAACGAATGGCTTCCTGCGGGGGCAGACCCATACGCTGTTTTTGCAAGCCCTCTAAATAAAAGCGATGGGCATCGGTGGAGGAAGTTTCAGCAAAGGTCTTTTCGAGTTTCTGCACATCCTGCTCAGAGGCTTTAACCGGCATTTGGGCAATCAGCTGCCGGGCCAGGTCTTTTTGCAGACGAAACAAATCCTGAAACGAGCCCTCGACCTGGGTGGCCCATTTGCGCTCGATCTTGCCGGTTTCAACGCGCACAAAGCGCACATTGGCCTGCAATTCTGTGCCCACTTTCTGAAACGAGCCCAGAATCACCACCTCAGCCCCCAATAATTTGCCCAGCATCGGCGCACTGCTTTCATCCACCAGGGCACTCTGGCCAAACTGCTGCTCTTTCATGACCTGGCCCAATTGCGAACGCTCAATCAGCTGCAGGCTCTCAACCTTGATCAGGCCCATGGTCAGGCTCTCTGAAAAACTATCCGAAAGCCAGGCATCGTCTTTGTTTGCGCTGATATTCTGAAAGGGCAGAATCACCACCCGCAGCGGGCTGGTCTGGCTCTTCTCGATTTGAGCCGCCTGGGCAGAAAGCGGCAGGGCCGCAAAATACGTCAGATTCAAAACCAGCCCCAAAAGCGGGCTGAGGAAGCCTTTAGACATGCTATTTACTCCTGTTGATCACCCTTCCAGCCCAAGCCCTATTTTCTGGCGGGAGGGGTTTGCTGGTAAGTATAGTTCAGTTTGACCTGACCCTCAGGGCTGAGTTCAGCGTGGGTAATCTGAATACCGGGGTCCATCTGCTTCTGAACCAAATCGTTCAAATCCAGTTTGAAAACAGATTCGCCATCCGTGCGCTGGTAGTTGATATGCTCAGCCGTCAATTGATTGGCCAATTGGTCGGATAATTTATCCTCGCCATCGACTACCTTGTTGATGATTTCCGCCAAAAGCCCCTTGAGATGCAGGTGGTCAATTTCCACCACCAATTGGTTGTTCTCTATCTTCGGAGTGATATCCAGCTTGGCTGAAATATTCATGACCTTTTTCGGTTTTTTGAACAGACTGGAGAGAATCGGAATATTCACTTCGGTGCCATTATTGCCTGTTTTGCCTTTGGCGCGCACCTCATAGGTCGCGTTTTTGATTTCGATTTGCCCATTGGGCAAAACATCCAGCTCGACATTTTTCAAGCCTGCATCCTGAAGCTGTTGGGTAATGCTGCGATCAATAAAATTGCGCAGGTCAGGGTTCAAACCAAAGGCAATTTCGCCATCTTTAACCCGGAAGCCCTGCTGGTCGGCTTCGGCTTCAGCCCGCCAGTGCACAGCCCCCATATTGACCTTTTCAGGTTTGCGACCCAAATCCAAGGTCATCACAGCATTGTCGAGTTTGGTGTCTTTGACCACTTCAAAGCCCTGAAAATTGAAATCCTTATCAAAGCGGATTTTCATATTTTCGTAGTGAATATCCGCCTGGTTAAAATTCGAGAAATGGGCGTTGATTTGGCTCAGGGCCTGTTTAATACCGGCCTGGGCCTGAGCGCCCAGTTCCGGGCGGGCACTGAATTTTTGCAGGAAGGTCATCAGCTTTTCCTGCTTGGTATTGATATCCCCCGAGAGGTTGATTTCAAACCCGGTGGGAGTGGTATGAAAGAGGCCATTGCGGTTTTGCAACTGCACATCATCCACGCTCACGTCAAAATTGAGTTCCTTGAGGTCAAAACCGCCATCGGGGCGAATTTGCACTTTTCCAGAAGCACCTTCCGGGCTTTGCAGGGTAAAGCCATCCACCAGGCCATTGAGCTTGAGTTTCTCACCGGTCAGCTCCACCCCCTGGGCATTGGGCTGAATCCGCAGTTGGCCTGAAGATTCAGCCTGAATCGGATAGCCATTCAGTTGACCCTCCAGTTTCAGGGCGGAATTCTGGCCGGTCAAACCGCTGAAGCTGAGTTGGCCGGTTCGTGGATCCAGTACCGCTTCGCCTTCAACCTTGAAATTTTTCAAATCCAGATTGCCCATTTTGAGGCTGATCGTGCCACCTGGGCTGCGGAAATGCACTTTTCCCTGGGCGTCTTGAGAGATTTCAACCGGGCCTTGGGTTGAAAGCTGGTCAATGCCCTGTTTGGGCAAACTGGCTGAAACGGGCTGATCCCAGGAGATACTCTGTTTGAGCGGGTCAACGCGTACAGGGCCCTGCGAACTGAGGTCTTTGAGTTGGATCCCGTCGAAGCTGGCGTTCAGGCTCAGACTTTGACCAGGCAGGGGTTCTGCCACAAAGCTTCCCCCCTGGGTCTGAACTTTGACCTGGCCATTTTTAAGGCTCAAATCTTTAACCGCAACGCCTGAAATCGAGCCAGATTTCAATTCCAGCGGGCGGTCTGCGTGGCTTGAAAAGTTCAAAGCCCCAGTCTTTTCATCAAAGGCCATGCGGCCACTGAAGGAGACCCCCTGCAGATCAATGCCCTGTTGGGCATCGACATAATCAATCACAACTGGATTTTTAGAAGTGGTTTCGACATTGAGCTGACCGGGGGTATAATCCAGAGCCAGATTGCCTTTAACCGCAAGGCCCATGCCGGTTTGCAACTGCAAATCTTGGGTCGAGCTGAAACGAACCTGCCCCCTGGGGGAGACCGAGACATTGCCCGCCCCTTTCAAGGATTTTACTTCGAGATCGCCCAGTTTGCCCTGGGCTGAAACATGGGCGTTTTTCAATTCCAAGCCTTTGGCGGGATCCCAATTGAGTTGGCCAGAGCCACTCAGACGGGTCAGATTCAAATCTCCCATTTGCCCGTTCAGCGAAAAGCGCTGGGCATTTAGGGCCAGCGTGCCCCGGTTTAAATCCGATTGGGCTGTGCCTGTGACCTGCAGGTTTTTAAACTGAGCCCCAGGCAAAGTAATCGCAGCCAGGCTGATCGTGGGTTGGGTCTTGCCATTGGCGCCAATATTCAGACTGCCTTTGCTGGCATCCAACTGGAATTGAGAGGGCCCCAGGCTCAGGTTTTGCAGATTGACAGATTCTTTCTGGCCAGCCGGGGTAAAACTGCCTGAATAGCTGATTTTCTTGCCCTGGGGAATGGTAAACGATAATTTATCTGGCTTGGCAGGATCAACCGCCAAATCACCGCTTAATTTGAGCTGGCGGATATTCAGGGTCCCCTGGGGGGTGCTGACCGCCCCCTTGAGGCTGATGTCCTGGGCATTGAGATGGTAAATATTGTCTTTGAGTTCACCGTTCAAAACACCGTGTTCGGCATTCAGGGCAAGTTTCACACCTTGAGCTTCAAGGGCCAGATTCTCAAATTTGAGTTGGCCCAATTCCTGATCAAATTTTGTGATTTTGCCCTGGGGATTGGTTTCGGCTTCAAACTTCAAACCACTCAATTCAAAATTGCCCCCGGCCCCAATCTGCTGGCCCGTAAACTCTTGAATTCGGGCTTTGAGCTGGGCCTGTTCGGGCTGGGTGACATTGACCTTGAGATTGAGTTCTCCAGCGACCTTGGCACTGAGGTCATTGCCCAGCTCAGCATCCACATGCAGATTCAGGGCATCGGCCCCCTCTGCATCTGTGCTGGCCACAGCGCCCTTGGGAGCCGTACTGCCAATCACCTGCGCGCCTTTGAAATTGAGTTCCAGATTGCCCTGGGAATCCAAACGAAAACCATTGCCCTGGGCAGGGTTCAGTTTGATCTCTTCAACCTTGAACGAGGTCTGAGCAGAGAGTGGAATTTCTTTTAAAAGCGGATTGTTCTGTAAATCGGGGGAAAGTTGGTATTCAGTCAGACTTTGGCTGTCAACTTTTAAACCCAGATTGCTGCCCAATTGTTTGCGAATGAGATTATCGACTGCCTGCTGGGGATCATAACCCAGTTTCTTGCCCAGCCAATCGGCGGCATCGGCCAGGCCACCGGCCAAGCCACCCACTTCTACTTTTAATCCGGTGCCAGAGGGTTTCAGGGTAATTGAGCCCAGGCCCACCCCATAGCTGACATCAATCCGGTATTTTTGATCTTGAGAATAGGTATTCAGTTTGAAACTCAGGCCGGTTTCTTTTTCGGCCTGGGCCAGGGCCATTTCAATCATGGCACGATCGACCACGACCTTGCCCTGGAGCGTGCCGGTAATATCCCGTTTTGATTTGCTTTCAATCCCATCTTTGTCTTGAACATTCAGGTCTAAATCTGCCCGCACCAAACTTTGATCGAGGTGGTCGAGTTCAAAGCCCGCAATTTCAAGCGTGCGCAGGGTGCCGTCATCGGTGCGCAGATAGGCTTTGGTGCCGCCCAAACTGGCCACATCTTTGGGGGAGAGAGAAATATTGGCCGTCCCGTCTTCAAAATCTGAGCCTTTGATCGCTTTGCCGGCTTCTGTGGTGGCCACGGAATAGACATTGTATTTGCCATCGGCCCGTTTCAGAATCATTTCTGAACCACTGTGGCCTTTGGCGAAGGCTTCGGCTTCTTCAGCCGTGAGCCCGGTTTTGAGGGGTGTTTTTTGCGCTTTGAGTAAATCCTGGCGATCCATCATGCCACGATCGTGGGTTCCAAGCCGAAGTTCTCCCATGGGGTCAGCACTTTCTCTGATAGTTTAAATTCAAACAATTCGCAGGTAAAAAAACTGCGTACTCAAAGTTTATCCGGGGTTAAACAGCAAAACTTGCGGGTAAGCCCGTCTATTCAAAGGCGCCTGCGTTTTGCAGCAGCTCAAGCACATCATTCCAATGCTTACTCTGGGCATAGTTATATGCATTTTTGCCATCGCGATCCCGCTCATGCAGGGGCACTTTTTTGGCAAGATAGAGTTTGACCAGATCGGCGTGCCCCCAAAAGGCAGCATTGATCAGGGCATTCCGGCCCTTATGGGTTTTGGCGAGCAGATTGGCACCTTTTTCAATCAAGACTTTGACATGCTCAACCTGGTGCGCATCGGCAGCATACATCAAGACCGTGAAGCCCATTTTATCTGCGGCATTGAGATTGGCTTTGCGGTTGAGCAGAAAATAAAAGAGTTCATGTGAACTGCTGGCAGCGGCAAGCATCAAGGGGGTTTCACCGGCTGGGCCACGGGTTTCAATCGAAACGCCTTTTTCAAGCAGTTTTTTAACCAGAGAGAGTTGACCTTCTTTGACGGCCCAGAGCAGCAGGGGTTGGCCTTTAATCTTCAAAGTTTCAGCCTTTGCGCCCTTTTCAAGTGCTTTGTCCACGGCTTTTTCAATTCCTGCCATGTCCATGCGGGAAACGCTTCTTTGCAGATCTTCTTCTGGGCCAGCCCAGGCATTGAAACTCACGTGAAGACTCAGGGCTGAAAGCATCAGGGTGCAGGCAAACTTCTTCATGGCGGCTCTCCTCTTGCGATAGTGGCTTCAGTGTATCAAGGAATCCGGCCAGCTTCCACACCTGATTTAAGAAAGCCCGCCCGGCTCCAGTTTCCAATCCACACGTTCAGCCCAGGCCTGGGCTGCGAAGAAGATCAAATCCACAGCCGGATCTTTAACCTCAGAATAGACCTGCGAATTGGGCAGCGTTTCTGCCAAACGCTGTTTTAAACGGGCATAGGCTTCTGCCATGGGGGGATGGGCCCTTAAATAATCGCGAAAAAGCAAGGGATAGATCTGATTGGGGCGGCCCATTTGGCGCACATGGGTATGCGTCGGGCGCTGCCCTGGGGGGGGGCGGAAATACAACTTTTGCCAATCTGAATCGGGGCCGACGGCTGCTGGGGGCCGATGATCACAGCGCACCTCAACAAAATGCTGATAGCCCAAAGCCTGAAGCGCTTCAATGATGTCTGGGGATAAGGCAGCCACCGTAATTTGAAGATCAATAATATCCTTGGCAGCCAGGCCAGGAACCGAGGTCGAACCGATATGGTCAATCCGCAGGGCCAAGGGGCCCAAACCGGCCCGCAATTTGGCAGCAATTTCTGCAAATTCTTCAGGCCAGAGTGGTGAATAGGCTTGAATTGTGACCATGCTTAACTCCTTGATTCAGCGCAGAGATTCTTCCGCCAGATTTTCGGAAAGAGCCTTTTTAGCTTTGCCACGATCTGACGGTCTTTTCAGTTTAAGCAAAATCTGAGGGCCTTGGGGCTGGAATTCCCCCTTTAAGCGCGAAGCTCGGCTTGGAAGAATACAAAATAAAAAAGTTTTCAGGGGCAAAAGACTTGAAATTCTGATTTAAATGTTATTAAATAATAATTAAGAAACTGTTAAATCGAAAGGTTCATTGCATGACAAGCGCACAAACAGCCATTCTCCGCAAGTCCACCCAAGCCACCTGTATGCTGCGTCTGGACCCCGTTGAAGAAGTCATGTTTTTTGTGCGCCGCTTTCTTCAGAACCCTGAAACGATTTATACCCTGCTCAACCTGATCGAGCGCCTGATTGATCATGAAGCCCATTTTTCACAAGCTGAAAAGGAATGGGTCGAAACCTATCTGCAACTGGCCCTGCGTCAAACCCGCCAAGGCACCCAGCTCTATGACCGCCGTGGCCTGGCCCTGGATACCCCTGAACTGCTGCATATTCGCGATCAAATTTTACATTTGACCGAAAAACAAGCACTTGCCCTGGTTCAAGCACCTCGCCAACACTCCCAGAACAAGGCTTTTAAGCAAGTTTTAACAAAAAACAGCTATGATCAACTCAGCCAGGAAGAAACCCAACTCCTCCGGGAGGGCTATTTAAAGGTCAGACAGGGACAGATTTTTACCTTGAGTGGCCGTTTAATTGCATCTCCTTCCTGGACCCAACGCTGGATCTGGAAGTTAATCAGCTAATGCCAAATGTTCAGAACAATCCGCCCGCAAATCCCGGCTTAATCGCTCCCGGTCAACTCTGGAGCCCCAAACCGCAACCGGTTGTGCCTGCGCAAGCGCCCGGCACACCTGCCCCCAGCACACCTGCCCCCGGAACGCCTTCGGGTCTCAACAGCCCCGACCAATTGCGCCAGCTCATGAACAATAAAATGCCCCCGATAGGTCAGATTCCTGGCCAAGTACCTTTGGTGGGCCCTGCCCCCAGCGATTTAAAAGGGCAACTCGGGCAGCTTCAGAACCTCATGAAAACTGCCGATCAGCAGACCCTCGCCCCCTATGGCGTGGTCGTACAAAGCAATGCCCAAGGTCAGGTCACGGGCTATCTGCTCAATGGTCAGCCTGCCACCGCCCAACAGGTTCAACAGCATCTTCTGCCCCTCTCTACCCGTCTTCACAAGGAACTGCTGCAGACCAAGGCCACGGTCGATCAGGAATTTAACCAGTTTATCCAGCGCACGCAAAGCCAATTTGCACAAATGAACCCCGTTGAGCAGAATGCCGTCAAAATTCAGCTTCAGGCTGTTCAGTCGATTTATCAGGAGTTCCTGAATCGTTTAAGTCAGGTGGATAATTTAATCAAATGATGTTCAATAGCAATTTAAAGACCCAACCCCTCGACCCCAAGGTCTTGCAGTCGCTTGAACCGAGCCCGCCCCGTTCTCAGGTGCCTGCCACAGCGCCCTTGAGAGAACCTTCCCTGCTTTCAGACAGAATTCAAACCCAAGCGCCCCCCAGTGGTGTGCCCGCCCAGAGCATCTCACTGGCAGCCCCCAGCCCGCAGCTTTCAGGTCAGGAAGCCACCTTGCTGCTGAATATCAGCGAAAAGCTGGGCAATCTTTACAAAACCGACAAAGCCAGCTTTCAAAATGCCATGCAGGCGCTTGAAAGTGTGACGCGCAGTGGCAACGTAGATTTCAGCTGCCTGAGTGCCCAACAGCAGCAGTTGCTCTCCTCTCTCGGACTGACCTCACAGAATACAGCCCAGGTCTACCAACAGCTCTATCAGCTGCTGCTGCCCACGCAGCAGAGCCAGACCAGCAATGCCTTTCAAACGGTGCAAAGCTCGGTCACCAGTTTTCTCTCCAATATCGACCTCAAGCAACAGACCTTTCACCAGATTGAAACCCAGGCCCGCGATCTTTCCTGCATTCAGGGCGTGGTCTCCAATCTCTCAGCCAGCAGCATTCAAAATCTGCTCGCCGACCAGACCGCTGGGGTTTTTGACCTGGCCGTCAGCAAAATTACCAGCCAGAACTTTAATATTCAATCGGGTATGGACTATACCCTGGGCCATTTTGTGGTGCTTTCACAGGATTCTCCCCAAACCCTGCAAGCGGTTGAGGGCATTCTGCAAAAAGTGCGCAGTGATCAGGCCGTCAGCCCCCAGGATCGCCAATTGCTGAACAAATACGGTCTGAATATCACCCCCGAAAACAAATTGGAAACCCTTGAGCGCAAACCGCTTTCTCTCCAAGAGGTTCAAAACCTGGAGTCTGTGGTCTACAGCATGCAGGACCCCTCTCAGGATTACCAGAAAGTGCTGCTCGCCAGCGCTGACGTGATCCGTCAGTCTAAAAAATTAGAGGAATTGGGCCAAAGAGCGACCTTTGAGGTAGCTCAGGTTCAAAAAACAACCACCGAAGTGGTCACCCAGAACCAGGCCCTGCTGCAAACCCACCAGGACACCAACCAGATCAATGCCAAATTGCAGACCGCCCAGAGCCAGGCCCAGCAATTGCAAACTGTGATTACCTCTTCCCCAAGCTTGAGTGTAGGCGCAGCCGCCTCTCCCAGCTTGGATATCAGCCCGATTTTTCTGGCTCAATGGAATATCCGAATTGAAAAAGGGGCTGAAGGTTCAAAAATCTTTATTGGCAACCGCCAAGCCAGCCCATTAGAACTGATGCAGTATTTGGGCCAATTATTGCAAGAACAGCAAGCCACGATTCAATCCATGGCCGCTGATCTGGCGCGCAAAAAAAGCGAAGCCCTGAAAGCAACCGCCAATTTGGCCCAAAGCACGCAAAAATTGGAAACCCAAACTGAGCAGTTAGAAAATACCCGCAAAGAAATCCAGACGGAGACCCTCAAACTTCAGGATTTGGAACTGGTAAGGCTGGATGTGATCAAAGAAGCCAGTCCCCATCTCAAACCTGAAGAACTTGAACTTGTCAAAACCGTGATCGACCCTGCGGTCAAACAAACGGTCAAAACCGTTCAGACCAAAATCGCGAAACTCGATCAGGAAATTGGCAAAACCTTGCAGGCCGCTCACCAGGCCATTCAGGAATCACAGTCGGTTCAGGAAATGGTCACCCGTGATGCCCGCCGTTGGGAGCAAACGCTCTCGCAGGCCCATGATTTGGATCAAAGCATTGACCAAACCCTTGCCAAATTGCCTTCTGTTAAAACAGATAAGCCCAGCTCTGAAAAGGTTGCTGAAGAAAACAAACTTCAAGCACAGCCTGAAGAGTATCAATCGCCTTCGCTCTTGCCTGAAAATACAGATTTTGAAGCCGATCCTCTCAAGCTGAAACAGTCTGAACAGCGCAAAGCTGAAAAGAGCATTGAGCAGGGGCATATGGAGCGCAAGCACCAGCAGGAAATCCAGGAAGAAGCCCGTCAGGCAGAGCGCCTGAATCAAAAACGGGCCGACTTGGACAAGGAAATCTTCCAGCAGGAACAGAAACGCCTGCGCAAAGAAGAAATCTAGGCTCAGTTTGCGTCATCAGCCTTGAAGGTCAAGGCTTTGAAGGCATCCAGGCGTCCCCAACCGCTTGCGGAGTCAAAACCTGTTTTCACCATCGGCGTAGCCGTCACCATCAGGCGCGCACGCAATTGGGTGGGATTTAAATGGGGTTCCTGGCTTAAAATCAGCGCCAGGGTTCCGGTCACATGCGGGGTGGCCATGCTCGTGCCAGAGGTTGAGGCATAACCCAGAGTTTCAACCGCCAGCTTAAAATTTTCAAGCGTGGGATAGGTTGGCCAGGTTGAAAGGATCTTCTCACCCCCTTGCAGCTTAGATCCTCCCCCCGGCGCTACCAACTCAATTTCAGGCCCCCCATTGGAATAATCGGCGATTTGAAGTTGGTCGGTTACAGCCCCCACTGAAATGACGCCTTCATAAAATGCCGGAGCCGAAATCCGAGCCACTGCCGAACGGCTGCGCTGGCTTTCATTGCCTGTTGCTGCAACTATGGCAATGCCCTTGGTCTGCACCAAGGCCACCATGTCCTTTAGGGCCTGAGAGCCTGAGGGGTTGCGAAGCCCCACAGTGCCAATGCTCAGATTGATCAGCTCTGCGTCTTTGTCCATCGCGCGTTGCAAAGCCTGGGTCAAGAGATGGGCGTCGGTTGCGCCTTCAAGATTGGTGGCTTTGATCGGCAAAATTTGAATCGGGCCCTCGGGTTTGCCCTGGTTTGCCACCATCTGGATAATGCCTGCAATATGCGTACCATGCCCATTGCCGTCTCGACCTTGGTAGTCCTGATTAAAACTGGGGTCTCTCAGGTTTCTGAGAATATCCTTGCCCTGCACTTCATTCCAGATATCTTCAAGCGGCAAAAGATTCTGTTTCAAAAAAGGGTGCTGGGGATCGACTCCTGAATCAATGATCGCCACCTTCACTGGCTGGGGGTTTTGAAGCTGTTTCCAGGCCTCAGGCACTTGAATCGTTTTCAGATTCCAGAGCGATTCCATTTTGGGAAAAATTTCTGCAGCAAAGGCTTCAGGTGTGTCGGGGAGATCTGCGACCTGAAAAGGCTCCATTGGATAGATCTGAGAAACTTCAGCATAGCGAATTTGGGGATCACGCTGAAAATTTTGCAAATCCTGCGCCAGCTGATGCCCCTGCGGAACCCGCCAGGCATACAAATTCAAATCGCGATTGATCAGCGTCAGACCCACCGGGGGAATTGCAGGGGGCAGCTGGTAGCGCACCAAGATCTCATGGCCAAGGACAGCAGGGGGAGAAAATTGCTGGGGTTCAGTATTCAGAGCTTGCTGACACCCCGCAAGTGCAAGCAAGAGCACGCTGGCGCCCAGAAAACGACAGCAGTGGGAACGCTGAAAAGACATCGCAAACCTCCCCGGTTCAAATCCTGGATGGGTCTATCTTAAATCCAAGTCAAGCTTGAATGAAAGGCTTTAAGACCCGAGCCAACAGAAACTGAGCTGATTTGAGCAAAACTTATCCTTTTCTTAAAGGCTGCCCTGCATGAAAACAGGGATTTTGGGGCATAATAAGAATAAGTCAAAAACAGGAGTTTCAAAATGCCTCAGGTTCAGCAAGGTCTGCAACCCCTCACCCAACTTTATCAAGCTGCTCCTCAGGTTCCCAGCTACCAGCCCGTTCAAGCTGCGCCCCAACCCCAGGCCTATTCTCAGGATCAAGGCCAATGGCAGGTTCAGAATCAAGGCATTCCAGCCACCACCCTTCAACAGATCGACCCCAATGCCTATTATGCTCAGCAACAGGCCCAGCCATACCAGCAGCCTGTGCAGACCCAACAAATCGACCCCAACGCCTACTATGCCCAGCAACAAGCCCAGCAGTACCAACAACCTGTACAGACCCAACAGATCGACCCCAACGCCTACTATGCCCAGCAACAGGCCCAGCCATACCAGCAACCTGTACAGTATCAACAACCTGTGCAATACCAACAGGTTCAGTATCAGCAGGTTTCTCCCCCCGATTTTGCAACGGCCCAAGGCCCTGTCGAGTATAAAAAAGGTGGGTTTCCCCTGCCCCATACCCTTGGCGGTGCGGTTCTGGGGGCTGTGATTGGCTCAAAATGGAAGGGCCGTCCCATTTTAGGGGCCGCCATCGGTGGCGCGATTGGCTTAACCGTGGGCGTCATTTCTCAACAGTGAGATTCGCGTTTTTAAGAGATTCCCGCAGCGAAAACCCTGCCTTCTGGGAAGCCTACGGTGAAGGGCGCGCTGAATTGGATCGGATCCGTGCAGAGGGCCCGACAGAAAATCTCTTAAGACTCTTGGGGGCCTTGGGTTCCTACGCCCGTGTTCTTCACCGCCTCGACGAAGCCATCGATTTTCTCACTGAAGCGCTTGAGCTTTCGCGTTTTCTTGACAAAAAATCCTTTGAAGCAGCCAATCTGATCCGCTTGGGGACGGCTTATCAGTATGCGGGTCAAGCCCATCAGGCAGAGGTCTTGTTTAAACAGGCCCTGGATTTGACAGAAGAACCTGAGGCCGCCAGCTACCGGGATTTTGCCTGGCAACATTTGGGGAAACTGCTGGTCGAAGAGGGTCTGTTTCAAGAGGGGCGGCATTGTTTGGAAGTTGCCCTGAAAATTCGCATCGCCAAGGGCGACGCTGAATTGATTCACTCCACTCAAAGTGCGCTTTCAGCCCTGCGTGCCCTTGAAAACGATCCCTATTCCCCCTATTGAAGACAAGTCCTGCTATACTGTCTGCACCTAAGTGAACCCAGGAGAAAACCATGAAATCGACACTTTTGCCCCTGATCATTTCTATTCTCGCACTGGCAGCCTGCGCCCCTTCTGAAAACAAAACCGAAAACAACAAGGCCCAAGGCCTCAAAACCCAGTCCCAGGACGCAAACCCTGCCGCCAGCCCTTCTGCCAATACAGAACATGCCCATGAAGACAGCCAGCAAGCGGCTGAAGCCCCCAAAGCCAAGATCTTTTTTATCTCCCCCAAAGAGGGAGCGACGTTGAAATCACCGATCAAGGTTGAAATGGGCATCGAAGGCATGGAAGTGGCCCCTGCTGGAGAACTCAAGGCCCAATCTGGCCACCACCACCTAATTATTGATGGTCAAGCCTTAAAGGCTGGCGAAGTGGTGCCCAAAGACGAACAACATATTCATTTTGGCAAAGGCCAAACTTCAACTGAATTGATTCTGAAACCCGGTGAACACAGCCTGACCCTTCAATTTGCCGATGGCACGCACAAATCTTACGGGCCAGAACTCAGTTCCACCATTCATGTCAAAGTTGAATAAGCAGCTTATTTGACCGCTGAATAATCCTCTTCGCTGAGGCTATAGGCCCCTTTTAAATCGGCGAAAACAGTCAGGTGCAAAAGCCCGGTTTTGCCTGCTGAATTGGTAAATTCCACTTCCAGGCGGTGATTGCTGCCTGCTACCACTTGGGTGGTATAGCGCTTAATCGTGGTCAGAAAAATACCTGCGCCTGGGTATTTTTGATTGAGCAGGTTCTGCGCCTTGATTTTGATATCCTCAGCCTGGGCACTGGCTGAGTCCTGCGTGGTTTCGCCCCCAGGCAGGGTTTCTGAAACGCTCGGTGAACTCACTGGCGAAGGGGTGCCGCTGCCCTGCGCACTGGGTGAACCATTGCTGCCCTGACAGGCACTGACTAGCAAGATTGCGAAAATCAGAGATTTTTTCATACACATTCTCCAGTTAACTCTTGATGCTTCAGTATAGCGCAGCCCCTTCAGGCTTAAGCCTGCGTTCCAGAATAGCAGGCAATCGCCTGACTTAAAAAGGCCGCCAATCCAGGCTGAATTTTTTCATAATAATCACGAAAGCGTGCATCCTGCATATACATCTGCCCCAAACCCGCAAAGATCTCAGGGGTACAGTCATAATAATATCTGCAAAAACTGGCGCGCAGGTCTGCCACTGCCGCTTGAACTTCCGGGGACTCAGGACGGCCTTCCATGCCTGCGACAATCCGCTGGTAGATCTCGGCCTGCTCGGCCTGAATTCGCGCCCAATCCTCGGCAGTATAACCCGCTGTGCGCTTTTGACTTTCGCGATAGGCCTCCGTTTGCCCCCAGCGTGCTTCTGTTTCTTGGGCATACTGGGCCTGGTGGGCTTTGATCTCTTTGAGAGAGAGTCCTTTAAAAAGCGCTTTCTTTTTCATTTTATTCCCTTTCTTAATTGCTTCAATGCTCTTATCAAGCGTTTCCATCAGCGTATCCAAACGCTGCTTCTCCTTTTCAAGCCATTCTTTCTGGCTTTCCAAAGCATGAAGTCGCGCATAATCCGGAGATTCAACCAAAGCCTGAATCTGTTTCAAGGAAAACCCCAGGGTTTTAAAAAACAAGATTTCCTGCAGGCGCTCAAGATTTTGATCACTGTAAAGCCGGTAACCGGCCTCTGAAAGCTGATCGGGCTTCAAGAGCCCACAGCGGTCATAGTGGTGAAGGGTACGCACACTGATTTGAGCCCAGTGGGCCACTTCGTTTACTAAATAGGCCATGTATTTTTCTCCTTCTCTTTAGTGATAAACCATGCCCCTAGGTCAGGGTCAAGTCTGCCAAGAAAATTTCGCTCAAAAAATGCTAAACTGGGTTTTCATGAATGCGATCAAATTGCTCTATCCGGGTTTAAACGCCTATACCCTGGCCTTTCAAAGCGATTGGCTGGAAGAGATCAGGGCCTCTTTTGCTGCCGAAATTTCGCCTTTTCTAGAGGCCCAAGAACAGGCCGAACTCTTTGTAGGTGGCCGCTATCTTCACCAGCCCTTGAAGACCGAGCCCTGTGATTATGCGCTGATCTCCTATGATACCTGGCCCCTGTATTGGTTTCCCAACCATTCCCCAGCAAGCTGGCAGATTTTTCACAGATTTTTTGAAAAACTGAAGCTGAGTCAAGCGCTGAAAGGCCACCTGCACTTCAAACGCAGACTGGTCATGTATGCTGGTTTTTTTGTAATTGGCAACCGCGCCCTGGAAGAAATGTGGCATTTTGATTACCGCCCGGGAGCCCAAGCCATGACCTTGATTGCCCCTCTGTTTGAGCTGTCTCCTGAGCATGGGCATGTGCTCTACCAAACCCCAACCCAGGCATCCTCACGCTATACCTACCGCCCCAATCAAGCCCTGATTTTTGGAGCGGGCTTTTACCACAGCACCGAACCCTATCCCCCCAGTTCAAATTTCAGAGTGCTCTTCAGTCTGACCTTTGGCAGCGACGATTGGCAGGACTGGCCCCTGATCAAAGAAAATATTGCCGAGCAGAGTGTGCTCTATGGGCTGCCCTGTGGGCATCTTTCAGGTCGCTGCGACTGTGAAGAAAGGTCAAAAAATTCATGGTTCCAGCGTTTTAAACAGAAATTCAGCTCAAAATAGACCTTTGCGTTTCTCTGGGAGGCCAAATAAGCAGGCCCCGGACTGGATCAATTTTCTAACTCAGGTACAATAGTATCTATGCAGCCCAATACAAATCCAACCCCTTATCTTGCGGGACTTTCCCGTGAACTGATCCGTATCCAGACCCGTGGCATTGGCATGATGGGTTATGGCATGTTACATAACCGTGCCGAAGGCATGGCCTCTGATCTGTTCGTCAGAGCCTGCAGCCTGGTTGATCAGGCCGGCCACCGCCTGGTTTTCGTCAATGCCGAAATCTGTTTTATTACCCTCGCGATTCGCTCTGCGGTTTTAGATAATCTGCAGCAACGTGCCCCAGAAGCTGACGTGCGCGAAGAAAATCTGGTTCTGACTGCGCAGCATACCCACAGCGCGCCCGGTGGGTATTCGCATTATTTTTTCTATAATGTGACCATTCCTGGCTTTCAGCCTGAAGTTTTTGAGGCCATCGTCGCGGCGATTGTCGAGGCCGTACTCAGCGCCATCGCCCATGAGGCCCCCGCTGAATTGGAATATGTGCATGGCGCTTTCCCTGCAGAGAAGGAAGTGGGCTTTAACCGCTCGCTCACTGCCTATAACCAGAACCCCGAAGTCAAAAAATACAGCCCCTATGAAACCCATCTCGCCATAGATCGGCAAATGTACCTGCTGCGGGTACTTTCACCCGCAGGAAAACTGCGCGGCGTGCTCAATTGGTTTGGTGTACATGCCACCAGTATTGGGCCCGATAACTGCCGCATTTCTTCTGATAACAAGGGCTATGCCGCCCGCTATCTTGAGCAGAAATTCCACCAGGCCAGTCAAGACACAGAATTTGTCGGCATTTTTGCCCAAGGTGCAGCGGGAGACGTCTCGCCCAATTTTTATGGCAAGGGCTTGAATTGGCCCAAAGGCAAGTTTGAAGACGATTTTGAATCGGCCCGCTACAATGGCCGCTTACAGTATGAGCAGGCCCTCAGCCTACTCGAAAAACCCGGCAAGCGTTTATCCGGTGAGCTGCACAGCGAAATGGTCTATGCCGATTTTTCAAAAATCGACTGCGATCCCCAGTTTACAGGCGGAAAGACGGGCTGCCATACAGCCCCGGCAGCCCATGGGGTTGCCTTTTTTAAGGGCACAGCCATTGATGGCAAAGGGGTCAGTGATTTGGCCGGAAGTCTGCTCTCAGCGCTTTCACGCAATTTACGCAAATCTGAAATCAAAAAAGCCAAAGCGGTTTCAAACGAGCAAACAGACAAGATTTTAGCCAAATACCAGGCCCAAGACCCCAAAGAGATTTTGATTGATGGCGGAGAACGCCGTTTTTTGGGCATCTCGGAATTAAAAAACCTGCCTGTTCCCGATTTTCTTGAGCCGGTAATCGCTGAACTGAAACGTCTGCATCGGATTGGGGCGATTGAAGAGCATTCCTGGGTGCCTCAAGTCTTGCCCGTGCAGGTGGCCCAAGTAGGGGAAATCTGTATTGCTGCGGTGCCGGGAGAAATCACCACCGTAGCGGCCCAGCGCTTGCGTGCCAGCCTTGAACATGAACTCAAACCCTTGGGCATTGAGACCACGATTGTCTCAAGCTATGCCAATGCCTACCAAGGCTATATTTCAACGGCTGAAGAGTATCAGATTCAGAATTATGAGGGCGGCCACACGATTTTTGGCAAATGGACGCTTGCCGCTTTTCAAACCGTGTTTAAACAGCTCGCGATCGCCTTGAAAAGTTCAGCAGCAGAGGCCCAGCTCGATAAAGACCTGAGACCGCCCGTTTTTTCTGAGCGGGAACTGGCCCTGCGAACCTATTCTGAGAAAGCCACCTCGTGAGTGAGCGTTCCTATGCGGTCTGGCAGGATTGGTTTAGAGCTCAGTCGCTGCCCTTGGCCTGGATAGATCTCGACGCCCTCGATCAGAATATTCAGGCCCTTTGCAAACGGGCCGGAAAGCTGCCGATTCGCATCGCCACCAAATCGATTCGGGTCAGATCGGTTTTAGACTATCTGCTGGCCGCCTCTCCCCAAATTCAGGGCTTGATGACCTACAGTGCGGCCGAAACCGCCTGGTTGGCAGAGGCAGGTTTTGACGATTTGCTTTTGGCCTATCCCAGCACCGATGCTGTAGCTTTGCGCAGGATCGCAGCACAAATTCGCAAGGGCAAAACCATTCGCCTGATGATCGATTCCCTGGCCCATGCTGAGCGTTTAGAAACGCTGGGGGCGTCTGAAAACTGCATTTTCAATCTCTGTTTGGACATTGATATGTCAGTCGATTACCCAGGGCTGCATTTTGGCGTCTGGCGCTCACCCCTGACCCAGGCAGAACAGGTGAAAGCGCTTGCTCAGGAAATTTTAAAACGGCCCCATTTAGAGCTCGATGCCTGCATGGGCTATGAAGCCCAGATTGCCGGAGTGGGCGATGCCCAAAAAGGGCTGGGGGCCAAAAATTTTGTTATTCGCAAACTCAAGGCCCAGAGCATTCCCACCCTACAGGCCAGACGGGCGGCTGTCAAAAACGCCCTGGAAACCCTGGGCATTGAGCTTAAGCTCTTCAATGGGGGCGGCACGGGCAGCCTGGAAAGCACAGTCCAAGACCCCAGCGTCACAGAAGTGACCGTGGGTTCGGGCTTTTATGCTCCAGGGCTTTTCGATCTCTATGCGGATTTTAAACACCAACCCGCAGCCGGTTTTGCCTTGCCCCTGGTCAGAATTCCTGTGCCCGGCATGATCACCTGTTTTTCAGGGGGCTATATTGCCTCAGGCAGTATCGGCAAAGAAAAATTACCTTTGCCCTTTTCTCCGCCGGGTCTGCACTTGCTTGAGAATGAAGGGGCTGGTGAAGTCCAGACTCCTTTGCGCTATTCAGGCCCTGAAAAACTGCAACCAGGAGATGCCATCGTCTTCCGACATGCCAAAGCGGGGGAACTGATGGAGCGCTTTAACCAGGTAGGCCTTTACCGGAGCACAGGGAAAATCAAAGACGTTCCAAGTTACCGTGGAGAGGGCCAATGTTTCGGATAAATGCCCCCTTAGCACCGTGATCAATCTCAAACCCTTACGCAGCAAACAGTTTCCGCGTATTTTTCTTGATTTGCTGATGCTTTTTCTTGCGGTGGTGCATCTCGTGCTCTTGGTATTTGACAGCACCTATCTCCATTTTCGCAATCTCTATTATTACTATCTGCCCACCGTTGTCAAACAGTATGATCAGGTCAAAGGCATCACCCCCCACCAATTTACAAGCGAATACCTGGGGCTTGCCAGCGAGTATTTTAATGCCTGTCGCAGCACGGGACAGGTCGATCGCAGCTTGCAAAACCGGCTGATTGAACGCTCCGATCAGATGATCGAAGAAAATCCTTTCGAAAGAGCGGGTCAAACTGGCCAGCTTGAAACCGTCAAAGAGAATATCCGGCGCTTTACAGGCATAAAAACCAGTTCTAAAAAAGCCTTTCGAAGCTTTTGGTCGGAGGGCTGTGCCCGCCTTGAACTGCGTGAGAATTTTTACCACCGCCGTGTGGCGCGCTATATCCAGACCAATTTCTGGCGTGCGATTGATACCAACGGCCAACCCGTCGATTGGTTTGTAGGGGTTGATTTGGGTTTTATTCTGATCTTTTTGCTGGAATTTTTAATCTCCTGGATTTTGGCTGTGCGCAGAATGGGAAGTGATCAAAAAATTCTCTTCCCGCTTTACCATTGGTATGATCTGGTCAGCTGTATTCCCCTGCGGGAATTCCGCTATTTAAGACTTTTGAGAATTCTGACAATCTATTTTCGCCTGATTCAATCTGAAATTATTCAAATCAAAGATCACCCACTCTATCTGCGTTTTGTCAAATACCAGAAAATAATCCTTGAAGAAATTTCTGATCAGGTCGCAATCAATATCCTCAGCAATATTCAGGCCAAAACCCGCTTGGGTACCAATCGGGAAATGCTCGAAGAAACGCTGAAATCTTACCGCCACGAAATTCAGGAAGTGATTTTGCTCAATTTGCAAAAGTTCAGGGTTTCGACCTTTCATACCCGAGGCGATCAGATCAGTGAAATTATCAGCTCACTGCTCTGGGAAAGCATACAGGCCAGCAGCGATTACAAGCGTCTGCGCCAGATTCCGCTGGTCAAAGAGGCTGTCGATCAGGCCCTCAATCCTGCCCGTCTCGAACGGGTGGTGGGCGAAAGCCTTGCGCATTTCCTGGCTTCACTCGACCACACCCTCAAAAGCCCTGAAATGACAGATTTTCTCAGTCAATTGATCAGCGATATAATCGACGAAGTGATTTTGATTCTTGAAGACGAACGCATCCAGGTGCTGATGGAAGATATCAACCTGAAAGTGCTTGAAGAATTGAAAAAAAGCAGTACCGCCAAAATCTGGAAAACCTTCCCCGCAGGATCGGGTCAAAGCCCGCGTCAGACCCAACCTTTAAACGATCCAAAAAACTAAAATTCAACTGTATATTTCGCTTGATTTTTGTATACAAAAAAGATACAATAAATATACAGGCTTATACAGATTATTTCAACTCAATAAAAGCCTTAATTCATTAAAATAAAGCTCATTCTCTGAATTCGTTCAAGGTCTGAGTGACGGAGATTTTCTGAAGTGCGCATACAAAAACGCATACATCCTGATCAAGGCTATTTTACAAGCCTGCAAAGCTGCTCATGCCCAGATTTTCGCTTTCGAGGCGGATCCTATCGTTCGGCAGACAAACAGTGTTGTAAACATATCCGCCGTCTGGAACAGGAAATCACCTATTTCAATTCTGGCTGGAATCACTACGCCAAAGCCTGGCTTTGCCTTTGCCATGTCTTTGAAACTGAGGAAGACTGTCCTCATATTCAAGCCCTGTGCGCTGAGCAGAATCAGGCCCTCGCCCAATGATTTCAAATTTTCTATTATCTATTTAAAATGAGGTATTCCGAATGCGTGTAAATCAAGATGCTTTGTTGGCCCTGCGTCAAGAAATTCCCTATAAGTGGAAAGTGCAAACGGCCCGGAGTTGGGGCTGTGAATGCGTGGCCTATATTGACGCCCGGCAGGTTATGGATCTGCTCGATGAGGTCGTGGGGCCAGAAAACTGGCAAGACCATTACCGTGAAGTGGCTGGCAAGATTTATTGTGATCTCTCGATTTTGATTGAAGACGAATGGATTACCAAATCTGACTGTGGCACCGCCTCGCATTTTGAGGCTGACAAAGGTCAGGCCAGCGATGCCTTTAAACGGGCCGCCGTCAAATGGGGGATTGGCCGCTTCCTGTATCAACTGGGCACCGTGCGCACCAAATCGCTTGAAATTGGCAAAGACGATCGTGGCAACCCCCGCTTTGGCCCCGCCGATGAACAGAGCCAACGGATTTACAATCTGACAGGCTATATTCACAGCATGCAGACCCGCAAAAAACAAAACCTTGAACCGCTTAAAAAGCAGGCTGCCGCGAACAAACCCGTAACCCCAAGCGTTGAACCTGCCACCCAGCCCCAACGCGATGAAATTCGCATGCTCTGCGAATCTCTGGGCTGGTCTGGAAGTGAATTCAGCAAATACCTGCATGCCCGTGAAATTCGCTGGAAAGATCTGAACCGTGAACAGGCTGCACGCTTGATCAACACCCTGGAAAATCAGGTGAGCACTGAAAACAAGCTCTTCAGCAAAATCTAATCCTGAAAGCTCAATCTGGGAAAGAGATCTGCTTTCCCAGATTTTTGCATTCAGCCTTGCTTCAGCCCAGTAAAAGTTCTGTCTCTGGCTGCCAAAGAAAGCGCTTCAAATCACACTTTCCCGCTTCAAAAACAATACCTTCGGCTTCCAAACGGGCCATTTGCAAGTCACCGACGCCCAACTTCCAGGTAGAGACTTCTCCCTGGGCATTGAGCACCCGATGCCAGGGCAAGGCATCCTCCTGGCTGGCACGCAGAATTGTTCCCACTTGTCGGCTGGCCCTGGGATGTCCTGAGAGGGCGGCAATTTGGCCATAGGTGGCGACTCTGCCAGCCGGAATCCGTTTGACCCAGGTTTTGACCTGCTCAGACCAGCTCATGCCGGCAACGAAATCCAGGGACTCAATAATTGAATCAGTTTTTTAATTTCTTTGCGATGGGGAGAATCCGCTGCTTCTGATAAAAGGGTTTGCAGATATTCCGCTTTGGTTTTGAGCGGGTTCAGAAGAGCTTCCAAGCCAATCCGAAAGCGCTCATGAACCTGCAAATGCAATTGATCAAGTTTCGCTTGGGAATATTTTTGATTCTGCCAGAGGGTTTCAGAAAAATCTGCGAGTAAATTTTTCTTTTCTTTCAATTTTGCTTCCTGAGCTAAAATTAGCTGATTCAAAGCAAAATCTAAATTTTCAAAAATTTTGGCAAAGGCGCGAAAGAGTTCAAGAACATCGGGGGAGTTTGGCGTGGGAGCCAGCTCCAGATTTTCTTCAAGCGCATTGGCAAGTTGAATCAAGGCCTCAGCTTCGGCACTGAGCCCCCAGGCAGGAGCTGCGGGCGAATCCTGACCAGGATTTTCTTCAAGCCCCTGAAGGGAAGATGCCCTTTGATTTTTCTGGGCCTGCAAACCTTTTTGCAGGGCTTGTATCCAGGAACTGGGAAAATCTGGATTGTTCAGGCTTTCAAGCCAAGCTTCTGCCTGCTGAACAT
Organism: bacterium (Candidatus Blackallbacteria) CG13_big_fil_rev_8_21_14_2_50_49_14; assembly: GCA_002783405.1. Classification (NCBI taxonomy): domain Bacteria; phylum Candidatus Blackallbacteria; species bacterium (Candidatus Blackallbacteria) CG13_big_fil_rev_8_21_14_2_50_49_14. The sequence goes on from PFGG01000083.1 coordinate 36,326, forward strand.
TGGGAAGCGTCGAGCGCATCTGTTCTAAAACAGTGGCTGCCAAAGGGGCCAGAGCTTGGTGATTGGTTTGCAGACTGGAAAGATCCAAAAGACTGCGGGCCTGCACAAAGGTCTCCATCAAGCGTTCGGGATTTAAAGCCTGAGGATCGATCCAAAGGGGGGCCTGAGAGGTTTCTATTTTCAAACGGGTCGCTTGGTTGGGGGCAATCCCGTATTCAGACTTGAGCGTGGCAAGTAAATCTTCAACTTCTTTGACAAAGGTCTGCGCACCTTGCAGATTGGTTTCTGCATTTTGCAAGGCTTGAAGTAGATGGGCCTGATTCAGATGTTCCATGCCAATTTCAAGCGCTGAAGAATCTTCTTCGGCTTGAATATACAATTTGGCAGAAAGCCAGTCAGTAGGCCTTAAAACCTCTTGAACCCAATTTTCATGAATCGGGTCTTCTGATTTGACTGCTGGCATGGTTGCAGAAATTTGACCCATGTTTTGATTCTGCGGGATGATGGGGGTTTCATGTAATTCTGTAAGTTTCATTCAAACTGCTCCTTGTGGAAAACTGAGCTTCCACATTACCTATACCCGAACTCAGCATAAAATAAGCAAAAAAAAGAAAAAAGCCCCCCTGGTTTAGCCAGAGGGGCTGAATCCTAGATGCCAAATTGACGGGTTAAACGCACAAGCTCGGCGAAGGAAGCGGGGTCTAAACTCGCTCCCCCCACCAGCGCGCCATCGATATGGGGCTGCTGAATCTGGGCCTCAATCGTACTGGGTTTGACACTTCCGCCGTAGAGCAAGCGGATTTTCGCAGCCGTGTCCTGGTTGTAGAGGCGGGCAAGATGGGCACGAATCAAGCCCAAAATCCGGTTGGCCTCTGCATCGTCACAGGTTTTGCCGGTGCCAATGGCCCAAATGGGTTCATAGGCAATCACCACGCGATCGGTATAGGAGGGAATCATTTGCACTCCTTGAAGCCCCAACTCCACTTGGCTTAGAATTTTGTCTTCAAAACCACCGGCTTCACGTTCAGTCAGGCTTTCACCGCAACAGAGGATCGGATTCAAACCCGATTTTAAGGCCAGGGCCACTTTGCGATTGACGATAACATCATTTTCCTGAAAGTATTCGCGCCTTTCAGAATGGCCAATCACCACATGGCTGCAGCCTTCCGCCAATATCATCTGGGGTGAAATTTCACCTGTATAGGCGCCAGACTCTTCAAAATACATATTTTGTGCGCCGAGTTGTACCCGCGTTCCTTTCAAAGCCTGGTGAAGGCTTGTCAGGGCAGTAAAGGGAGCACAAATCACCATTTCAACAGCATCTTCCTGACGTGTTTCACTTGAAAGCGCTTCAGCGAAGGCCAAGGCCTCACTGCTCGTTTTATTCATTTTCCAATTTCCGGCCATCATGGGCTTACGTGACATTGTGGTTTATCCTTTCAAGGTTTCTAATACAGCAACGCCGGGCAGGGTCTTGCCTTCTAAAAATTCTAGCGAAGCACCTCCCCCGGTCGAGACATGGGTAAATTGATCCGCCAGTCCCAATTTTTCAACCGCGGCCACAGAATCGCCACCGCCAACCACAGAAACCGCACCTTTTTGCGTTATCCGGGCCACAATTTTTGCAATCGCTTCAGTACCCGCCGCAAAGGGGGGATTTTCAAAAACACCCATCGGCCCATTCCAGAGCACGGTTTTGGCAGGTTCCAGAACGGCCTCAATTGCAGCGACAGAGTCAGGCCCAATATCCACACCACTCAATTCAGAAATATCTTCACCTGGGGCATGCAAATCCACGACCAGCGTGGCTTCAATGGCATCCACCCCCGTTGCCAGGACCGTATCCACCGGCAGAACAATCTGCTTATTGAGTGCTTTGGCCTGGTTGAGTAAGGCCAAAGCCGTCTCAAAGAGTTCGGGTTCGGTCAGAGATTTACCCACGGAGAGGCCTTGGGCAGCCAAAAAGGTATAGGCCATGGCCCCGCCAATCACCAGGGCATCGACTTTGGGCAGGAGATTTTCCAAGACAGCCAGTTTAGAAGAAACCTTGGCTCCGCCAATAATCGCGACAAAGGGAGATTGAGCACTCTCTAACATGCCCCCCAAGGCATTCAGTTCTTTTTCCATTAAAAAGCCGGCATAGGCGGGCAGATAGGCTGCGACCCCTTCTGTGGAAGCATGGGCCCGGTGGGCGGTGCCAAAGGCATCATTGACATAGAAGTCGCCTAATTTCGCCAATTGGGCAGCAAATTCAGGATCATTGTCTGTTTCCTGGGCATAAAAGCGTGTGTTTTCAAGCAGCACCACAGGGGCCTGTGAGCCAGAAACGGCTTCTTCTACAGCTGTTCCAATGCAGTCATCAAGACAAAGCACCTCAAGCTCTAAAAGTTTAGCCAGATAATCACCTACAGGTTTCAGTCGAAAGGCATCCTGGGGTTTGCCTTTGGGTCGGCCCAAATGTGACATCAGAATCACACGGGAACCCGCATTCAATAAATAGCGCAGAGTAGGCAGAGCGGCACGGATACGCTGATCGTTGCTGACCTTCCCCTCTTTGATCGGCACATTGAAATCAACACGAACCAAGGCGCGTTTCCCGCGAAAAAAATCAGGGTCAAGATTTTTTAAACTTACAAATTCAGGCATACTTCAAGTCTCCCTCAAATCGAAGAATAGAACCACCATCAGGGTAGCATAATTCTGAAAAAGGAAAGCATGCAGTGCTTGAAGCCACTTTGATTCAAGAGTAAAATCAAAGCATAGACGAAGCCTGATTTCAGCCTATAAGTTACAAATGTACAGTATAAAAAGAGGTAAGCAATGGGTTCAGACGCAAGAGATCTCAATGCAGACGCTAAAAACAGTATCATTGAATTCTTTCAGGCTTTCAGCCAAGGTGAAATGCCTCCCCTGCCAGACCTCAGTACTGCTCCAGAATATGTCTGGATGGAAAACTTAATGAAGAGTATTCTTGAACGGCGCAGAATGAATTTTTCTAAGCGAGAGGCTGAACGGAATGATTGGCTGGCCCAAACGAAGGGCTTGATGGAACAATTGGTGACCGCCAAAGAAATCAGCACCCAACTGCTGAGCAGTACGCAGGATACGATTGCATCAGCCGTTTTCGCAGCCCAAAAAAGTCAGGAAATCAGCCGCCGCAACCATGCCTTGGCAAGCAGCATTGAAGAGATGGGCAATGGCATCAAAGAAGTGGCTGAAAAAAGTTCAACTTCAGCATCGATCGTCAAACAAGCCAAAAATCTCAGCCAGAACGCTTCTCAACACATTACCTCCCTGCATTCCAGCAGCCACGAGATAGGCCAAATTATCAAAGTGATTGAAAGTGTCGCCTCACAAACCAAACTTTTGGCCTTGAATGCCACCATAGAAGCTGCCCGAGCAGGAGAATGGGGCAAAGGTTTTGCGGTGGTTGCCAGTGAAGTCAAAGAATTGGCAAAAGAAACCTCGGCTTCTGTCACTTCGATACAGGACAAAGTTCTGGGCATTCAATCTGAAACCGAAACAGCCATCGGATTTATTCAGGAAATATCGAAGATCATACAAAACCTCGAAAATATCACCCTGATCATTGCCTCTTCTGTTGAAGAACAGGCAAGTGTTTCGCGCGAAATCGGCCTACATGCCAATAATACAGCCCAAGACAGTTCAGAAATCACCAGCAAAATGGATGAGGTGACACAATACAATCAAATTGCTGCTGATATTATTGAAGCGCTAGAGGCAAGCCACCAAGAGATGGTGGGATTCGCTCAGCAACTCAGTCAATCTATGCTCCAATAATTACAATTTATTAAAATTTTTGCGTCATGTCGCGAAAACAGTCAAAATCGTCAAAGAAAACAAATCAGAGTAATTATTCTGATTTGTTTTCTTTCTATTTAATCATTTGAATTTTCAAATCTGACTTGAAGTCTAAGTTCATGTGGGAGTAGAATGCTTTATATCTCATTTATAATACAAAATTGGTCATATGTTACAATCCAAGCATTTATCAACACATTTTGTAACAAAGTGCATCAAGTTAATAAATGGAAGCAGCGTCATATCTCAATTTTATTGAATAGAATTTTTAATTTCAGGAGGATTCATATTTTGGCAGGTCAAATTAAAACCCTGTTGGATCAACTTATTCAGGTTAAAGCAAATGGCGACCCGATCATGGAAAAACTCACCAAGACGAAACTGTTGGTGAAAGGGATTCGTGTGGATAGTTTTTCCGATCAATCGGAAGATGATCCTGCTTTGATTCAAAAAGTCATGCAGGCAGCTACAGATTTCGGTGTTGCGCTCAAAGTTTGAAAACCCTTGAAAACAAATCCAAAGGAAAACAAAACCCGATGAATATTAAGACCCTTTACAGTCAAGCCTCTTCTCCTGAGCAGGCTGTGGCTGAATTGAAAAGTCAGTTAGACAGCCATTTTGAAACCAAAATGTTATTGGTATTTGCATCCAGCCAATACGACCAGGAAAGTTTGAATCAAACCCTGGAAAAAGAGTTTAAGGGCGCGACCATTGTCGGTTGCAGCACAGCCGGTGAGATCGTCAGCGGCCATATGTTGCAAAATTCTGTTGTGGCCATGGCTTTCTCGGTAAATGCCCTGGATGACTTGAAAGTCGAAGTGCTTGAAAATATTAAAAGCGAAACCCCAGTAGACCAAGCCTTTGCCTCTTTCTCTGAATATTTTGGAACCCCCATGAACCAGATTGATTATCAGAAATACGTGGGAATTATTCTGCTGGATGGCCTTTCCATGGCAGAAGAAAAAATTATGGAAAGCCTGGGCGATAAAACCAATATGACCTTTATTGGTGCCTCAGCAGGGGATGATCTTCAGTTCAAGCAAACCTTTGTCTATGCCAACGGCAAAGTCTATAGCAACGCTGCGGTATTGGCAGTCTTGAAGCCCAGCAAGGGCTTTGATTTCATCAAAACCCAGAGTTTTAAAGAACAAGGCCAAAAGCTGACGCCTACCAAAGTGGATTCAGCCACCCGTACGGTGCTTGAGTTCAATGGCAAACCTGCAGCTCTGGCCTATGCCGATGCGCTCAAGACAGAGGTAGATAAACTTTCAGATTATTTTATGAGCAACCCTGTCGGCTTGATGGATGGAGACGAACCCTTTGTGCGCAGCCCGATGATGGTCAAAGATTCAGCCATGGCCTTTTATTGCAATGTCGTGGAAGGCATGGAACTCTCTCTGCTGGAACCCTTGGATATTGTCGCGGATACGCAGAAAGCAGTCGCTGAAAAACTAAAAGCTTTGGGACATATCAGTGGGATCGTGGATTTTCACTGTATTCTCAGAACCTTGCAATTGCGCAATGAGAATAAGACCGAAGCCTATGGCAAGATCTTTTCTGAGATCCCCACAGTAGGTTTCAGTACCTATGGTGAAGAATTCATTACCCACGTCAATCAAACCTCGACGATGTTGGTGTTTAAGTAAACCCCAGCCCTCCTTGATTGTGATCATCAAGGGGGGCTTCATTCATTTCAAACTGAGCTGACAATATTTAGACCTTGGAGAAACCCATGCCCACTGAAACCCTGACCCGTCAAAATTCTGATTACCAAAAATTAGAGACCTTTTTAAAGCAAATGGCAGCGGGTGATATTCCTAAAATTCCTGATTTTTCTGAATCTGCAATCTTTTCAGATTTACAACCCACTTTGGCGGCTCTGCTCAATCGCCGCATCTTCAATCAAACCCACCGTGCGGAAGAACGGCAGGAACTTCGCATAAAAGCGGAAAGTCTGGTGGATCAACTGCAAACCTCTCAAGAGATCAGTGCCCAACTTTTAAGCAGCACCCAGGATACCATCCATTTTGCCAACTATGCCTCCAGCAAAGGGCATGAAATCAGCGAAAGAAATAAATCACTGGCCAGCAGCATTGATCAAATGGGTTCAGGCATCAAAGAAGTCGCCGAACAGACCACTGCCTCTGCAGGGATTGTAAAAAAAGCCAAGAGTTTAACCCAAGACGCCACCGAACATATTCAGGGCTTGGGAAACAGCAGCCATGAAATTGGTGAAATCGTCAAAGTAATTGAAAGTGTCGCTTCTCAAACCAAACTTCTGGCTTTAAATGCCACAATTGAAGCGGCACGGGCCGGAGAAATGGGAAAAGGTTTTGCGGTGGTCGCCGCTGAAGTCAAAGAGCTGGCCAAAGAAACAGCAGCCTCAGTCAGTTCAATTCAAGCCAAGATTGAAGCCATTCAAAGCAGCACGCAAACAGCGATTGGTTTTATTGAAGAACTCTTCAGCATTATCAACAACCTCGAAGGCATTTCCATGACCATCGCTTCTTCGGTTGAAGAACAGGCCTATGTCTCGCGCGAGATTGGCCTCCATGCCAATGATACGGCCAAAGACAGCACTGAAATCACCAGCAAAATGGAAGAGGTTTCGCTGTATAATCAGGCGGCTGCCGAAATTATCGAAGCGCTGAAAACCAGCAATCAAGAAATGGTTGGGATTGCCGAAACCCTGCAAGCGGCCTTAACAGCATAGAATTCAGCTCTGGGCTATAATGACTGCAAACCTGCAGGAGAATTGCCATGGCCCTGACTGATTCTGCTCCGCTCATGATTTACGGAACTGCCTGGAAAGAAGAGAACACTGAAACCTGTGTTTTAGCAGCCCTCAAGGCAGGCTTTCGCGCCATCGATACTGCCAATCAGCGCAAGCATTACCACGAAGCGGGGGTGGGCAACGCGCTTTTAAAAGCCTATCCCAGTCTCGGTCTAAAACGAGAGGAGCTCTTTCTTCAAACCAAATTTACCTACCAAGCAGGGCAAGATCACCGTTTGCCCTATGATCCTGCAGCCCCCTTCTGCGATCAGGTTGAACAGTCGTTTCAGTCTTCACTTGAGCATTTACATTGCAGCTATTTGGATGCCTATCTCTTGCATGGTCCCTCAACACGCCAGGGCTTAACCGCTGCTGATCTTGAGGTCTGGCAGCAGATGGAGAAGCTCTACGCGCAAGGAAAAGTAAAAAAACTGGGGGTTTCAAACTTTTCTCGCGATCAACTCGCTCTTTTACTTGAAAAAGCGCACATTGCCCCCCGTTTTATTCAGAACCGTTGCTATGCTCAATTGGGCTGGGACGCAGAGGTACGTAGCCTCTGTCAATCTTCAGGCATTCAGTATCAAGGCTTTTCGTTATTGACCGCCAATCTTCGTGAATTTCAACGCCCATGGGTCGCAGAACTGCTGGTTCAATATGCCTGCAGCCTGCCTCAACTGATCTTCGCCTTTGCAAGACAAATCGGCATGCTGGCCCTAACAGGCACAACCAACCCTGCGCATATGCAAGAAGATCTTGCTGCATTTGAACTCACGCTCTCGCAAGCGGATCTTCAGGCTTTGGAAAATCTCGCCTTCTCTTGAACAGTCTGAGTTTTCGATCTGTCTTGAATATATCAAACACATCAGGAAAGTGCCCATGAAACGTAAAATCGTTCTGTTCTGTCTGGTTCAATCCCTGGTTTTACCCGTTTTTGCGAATGAAAAAAACCTCCCCGCGAAGGTAGATTATCAAGGTTTTCAAAACCTGACCCAAGAAGCGGGAGCCTATCGGCAAACCCGTTTGATCCCGATTCAAACTTTTTTGAAAATGGCAGAAGATCCCCAGACCCTGATTCTCGATACCCGCTCAGAAAGTGCTTATCAGCGCAAACACTTCAAAAACGCAGTCCACCTCAATTTCTCAGATTTTACCCAAGAAAAATTAAACAAATTGATCCCCAATACCCAGACCCGAATTTTGATTTATTGCAATAACAATCTTGAAAATGATCCCCAGAGTTTCCCCACCAAAATGGCGCCTTTGGCCCTGAATATCCCAACATTTATCAATCTCTACGGGTATGGCTACCGCAATATCTATGAGCTCTCTTCGCTCCTGGATATCCACGATCCCCGCTTGAAATTTGAGGGCAGTGATGTCTCTTAATACCCCAAGGCTCCCAAAAGCATCCACCACAGCGGAACACTGAGCAAACACAGGGGAATGCCCACCCCTACCATCTGGCTTGCCAGAGCGGGATTCAGTTCTGCCTCGGCCGCCATCAAGGCAGAGGTGATCATGGGGCCCATTGCATTTTCCAAAACGATGATCTTGAGCAAGGCTGGCTCAACGCCAAACGCCAAACAGGTGATCCAACTCAAACTGGGCGCCAGCAACAGTTTATAACTCAGGCCCGTCCAGAGCAAGGGCTTCAATTCCCTGCCCTTTTCCTGTTTTAATTGCAGCCCCACAGCCACCAAGGCCAAGGGGGAAAGTAAAGCCGAAATCCCTTCCGCCAGTGCGGCCAAAACGCCTGTCAGTTGAACCCCCATGAACAACATCGCCCCCCCTGTCAAAAAGGCCAGGAAGGGGGGAAATTGAAACAATTGCTTGAATAACTCCCAACCCGAGCGCGATTGTCCCTTGGCTTTTGACAAGAGAAAAATACCCAAAGTGCCCAAAATAAGAAAGGAACCCGCAAGATCCATGACAATCGCAGGGGGCAGTGCTTCACTGCCAATCAGGCTGATCAAGAGCGGGAAGCCCAAAAAAGAAGTATTTCCCAAGCCCATGGTCAAGGCCAGACAGGTCAAGCTTTGCGGATTCCATTTGAATTTTTTCTGCCAGAATTTGGCCCAAAGCCAAGCAAAGCCAAAGCTCATCCAAACCGTGAAAACGGGCAAGAGACTGCTCCATTTTATCGCCAAAGTAGGCAATTTCAACAAAGCCAAGGCTGGCAGACAAATCCAAATCACGGCTTTCAGAATCCAAGTCAAAAACCGTTCAGAAAATCCTGAAATCCGCTGCAACCCCAGACCCAAGAATAAATAAAACAGGATCAGTAAAAAGGCCAAGTCAAACTCGTTTCAAAAGTTTTCCTCCTATCATAATGCAAAAAGACAGGCCTCAGGGCCTGTCTTCTGTTGGTACCGATTGAGATTATCGCTGTAGGCGACGAGGACGTTGCATTTGACCTCTATCGTGATTGCGATATTGGGCTGCCCGTTCTTCAAAATGCTTGACCAAATTCTGGCGTTGTGAAGGGGTTAAAACCGCATGAAACTTTTCCATCATCGAAAGCCGCTGCTCCAAATGGGTATTCATTTGCGTGGCTGCGCGATCGAGTATTGCCTTTACACTGGCGACACTGGGATTGCCTGCCTGAAACAGTTTGACCAATTCAGCTTTTACAGATTTGAACTCTTGAAATTGCCCTTGCCGCTGGGGTTGGGTATTTTCAAAGAACTGGGTCAACTGAAGTTTCTGATCTTCACTCAAACCCAATTCTGATGCCAATATCTCAAACCTATTGCCAGGCCCTTTGGCCATTTTATCCGCAAAAGGCATTTTTGAAAATGTATCAAAACCTGCCTCTAGCTTGTCTAATTTTTCAAAAAATTGTTTTCTTTGCTCAGGCGTTAGAATTTTGTGAAAGCTTACCAGTTTTTCAGCCATGCGTTGTGTCATAGCCTCTTTCCGGGCCTGAATCATGGGCTGAAGTTTTGCTTTGAGGGCATTTGCATCAAAACGATCATTCAAAAATGCCTGTTTGAAAACCGCCTTAAAGGCATCGCGATCTTGCCGATGGTTTTGAAACTCACTGCGGGCAGCTTGGCGCATAGCTTTGAGTTCAGCTATCTGGGCATCTGTTAAATTCAAATCTTTTATCAGGGCTTTCATCCGATCCAGATGTCTCCCCGGGCCAAAATGAGAGCCCTGGCCCCGACGGCCTTCGCCAGGCATGCCCTGGGCATAAACAGGAGCATCCAGCCCCATCAGGCTAAAGGCATCTTCAGAAGGTGCAGGGTTCTGTCCTGGTTGTGGAGAAGCACAAGCTGCAAGTAAAAGCGCACTGGTCAGAAGAACTGAGAGTTGTTTAACGATTTTCATGGGAAATACCTCTAAATCTTTTGCTTGATTTCAGTATGGCAGGCCAGTGTTTTGAAAGTTTCAGAAAAGTGTAAAGACTTTGTAAAGCTGGATCTTAAAACATCCAAGTGACCAAGGTGATTCGTTCTCCGGCCAATACAGGCTTGACTTCGTGCATCAGATCCGAGCGAAAGGCAATCAATGCCCCCGGTTCCGCCTTCACAGGCAAGCCAATTAGTTTATCTGACTTGCCTTGAAGCGAGGCATAGATCACCAGTTCACCCCCCTGGTATTCCCTTTCTCCGGGGGTCTGTTCAACCTGTTCGGATAAAAAGATAATCGCACTGACCTGACGAGGCCGCATATCTGCAAGTTCGGGCTGGTGATTGAGTTCAGCTTTCCAATCCCGATGGGCTCTAAAATAATAACCTGTCAAATATTTTAATACAGCAGGGGCCTCACAGCCCGAAAGCTGAAGCTTGAAAAAATTTTCAAAGGCAGTTTTTTGCGTATACAGTTTTTGTGAAATCGCCTCCCGCATTGCCGCAGAAATATCTATTTGCGCAGTTTTGCGATCAGAGGCATTCAATTGTTTTCCCCCTGTTTGGGTATACACAGGAGCCATATCTTCAGGGCAGGTTTTGAGAATGGCATGCAGCTCATTCAACTCAGCAGGCGTAAAGAAGTGAGGTCGATAAAAAAGCAGGCCCTGTTTTTCAAAAAAGACAGGATCAATCATGAGGCAGGAAAGGCCTTTTGCTTTAAAACTGTCAATTCTGCCTCACTCAGTCTGGCAAGCCCTTCGAAAATCATAGCGCGAGCCCCCTTCACACTGATAAAAATCCAATCGTCTGCTTGAACTTGCAGAAGCATATCCCCAGCGGAAGTCTGAATCGTGGACTTTTCAGGATATCTTTTTTTAAGGGTTTGCAGATAGGCCTGAACGAATTCCTGAGCCTCCTGCGGTTGATCCCAGACAGTGAAAAAGCCCAGCCGACTGCGCTGATCGGGCAGCTCATAGACCTGATACTGGTCTCCGCCCCAGCCTTGAGAGGCTTGCTTGGCCTCGGCAGGCTCCAAATAATGTCTGAAGTATTGACGCCAGCCCAATTCCCCCAAAACGCCCTGGGTCAAGCGACGTGCCTTAGGCTGAAGTTTCATGAGCCCGTCACTGATTTTCAATTCAAGCGGTTTTTCTCCATCCAGATATTTTTCAGGACTGAGAATCTGTTCAGTGGACTGGGGAGGATTCTGATAGAGCACTTTCATATCTTCCCAAGACCACCCTTCCTTGCGAAAGGCTTGCATGAATTTTAAACCCTGTTCATAGGGAAAAAGCATCGATTCTCGGATAAATCGGGGAGCTTGTCTTAATTTTTCAAAGCTGATATTCATTTTGACGGCATTCATAAAACTGCCCAACATATCGAGTAAATTGAATTTTTTCTGCATCAAGCCTGCAATATACTCTGTGGAAGTCAGAGTGGCGTCCCCCTCGATCAGCGCCATATGCGCCAATTGCCGATCAGAATTCGCTTCCTTCGATTTTTCCATCAGCTGATTGAGACCAAAATTCTGATCCTGAAGGGCATGGGTTAATTCATGGGCCACCAAGAGTTCCTGATCCATAGAAGACAGACCCATATTCTTGAGAAGAAACAACTGACGGGTTTTGGGGTCGTAAAAGCCACCAATTTGCTCAGTATACAGGCCCAAGATAAAATCCAGATAATTAAAATTTTCAGGCAACATTCCCCAGCGGATATACAGGGCTTGTTCCCCGCGAATTTCATCAGGCAATAAATCCTGTTGAATCTGATCGTTTAGTTTCTGATAGAGTTCATCTCGGCCCATGATGTCCAATTGAACCGTTTCTTTGATGGGCAAATTGCGCAAATTTGAAACATTGGCGAGTACCTCAGAGACCTCATCCAATAAGCCGTATTGACCAGCCTGAAGCTGGGACTGGGCACGTGGACTGAGTTTTACAAGTGGCTGTGAAAATGCAGGGGCCATCAAGAGCAGACCACTCAGAAAGACAAGCCAGGAATGAATTTTCATGGTGCTGGCAAGGAAGCGGCGCTGGGCGTGGCTTGAGGCTCAGGCACGGGTGTTGGGCTGGGCAAGACCAAAGGGCCATTTAAGGGGAAAGATGTTGAACCTGTGGTGGATGAACCAGAGGTAGAAGCAGTATTGCCCGGAGTGCCTGTTGAAAGAGCCAAAGGCGTCACGGTGGGACGGGGTGTCGCGGAACTTGGCGGTTGCTGGGGATTCAGGGGAGTAATGACAGGCACAGGGGTCAAAGTTGAAGGTGTGGCCTGGGGAAGCGGCTGATTATTGGAAGGCGGAATATATACATCCGGAACCTGTTCACAACGGCGGTAAATCCGAGGGGTGCCCTCTCCAGTAAAGGTTCTTGAGATCTGGTTCAAATCTTCACTGATGCCCCCCACAGAAAAAACAGTTCCCTTGGGAAAAAAGGGTTTGTTTTCATCCAGATTGACTTCTTCAAAAGTATAATCTTTAACCCGCAATTTGGTACGACTGGCATTGATTTCAAACACAAACGCATTGGGTTCAACTTTGACCAATTGAAAGCGAGAACCCAGAGGCGTTCCACTGTTTTGGCCATAGACTTCGCGCCAACAGCCAGAGATATCGACTGAGTCTGGCACAGGGGGTGTAGCCGTCGCTGAAGCAGAAGGCTGAGGCGCCTGAACGGGCGTTGACTCACCTTCAGCCTCACAACCCAGCAGCAAAACTAAACAGACGAGGAGGAGCCGAAAAGACTCAGGTCGTCCATTCATCCACGGGTCCTTTGATCTCCCTTTTCCAGAAGCAGGTGGTCAGACCTGTCTGATTGGGCACAGCTTGGAGCATTTCCCAGCCATTTTTACCGAGTTTTTCAAAACTTTCAAGTGCTTCAGCATTCTTGGGTTTTTTGGCATCAAAAGGAGGGTTCAGCATAAACTGAACCTGAGTCACTTTATATTCCCATTTTGGCATGCATCTTACCTCTTCGATTTTCTGGAAATACGGAAACTGACGCGTTCATTATACAATATGGAACGCGTCAGAAAGCAGTTCGCTTTATTTAACAGCCAACAATTCAACTTCAAAAATCAGGGTGGAGTTGGGGGGGATAACGCCCATATCGCGTTGACCATAGCCCATTTCAGGGGGAATGGTCAATTTGCGAACGCCGCCTTCTTTCATTCCTGCAAAGCCTTGATCCCAGCCCTTGATCACCTGACCAGCACCCAATTGAAACTCAAAGGGTTGGTTGCGATCTTTGGAGCTGTCAAATTTGGTGCCATTGGTCAACCAGCCGGTATAGTGCACAGAAATCATCTGGCCTTTGGTGGGCTCTTTGCCCGTGCCGACTTTGATATCTTCCATTTTAAAAGCAGGTGCTGTGGTTTCTTGATTCATAGAATTTCCTTGTGAGGCATCATTTTTTGTAGAACAACTGGCACCCCCCAGCAAAAAATAACTGAGAAAAAGTGCGCTAAGCGAAAACGAATTCAGACGTTTGGTCATGAAAGACTCCTGATGGGTTAGCTAGTAGCAATCGTTCCAGACACTCATCATACCAGGAATTGAATGCTCAGCCCAATAATTCAACCGTAGAACGTAATTTTCCAGGCTCGGTCTGGGCATAAATCAGGGTGGTATCGAGGCGGGAATGGCCCAGCAATTTTGAAATTTGTTCCAAGGGCGCGCCCTTGTCGAGCAGTTGGGTTGCAAAGGTGTGGCGCAGCTTGTGGGGACTGTAATTGCCCAAACCCGCTGATTTTAACTGGGCTTTGACAATCTGGCGCATGGCCCCGTAGCAGATCCGATCGCCCCGGTGGTTTTTACCCATGCTGACAAACAAAGCCTCTGATTTGAGATAGTCTAAAGACTCTCTGACACTTACCCATTCTTCAAGGGTATAAATCAGCTTCTGCGAGATCGGAATCAGGCGTTCTTTGTCGCCTTTTCCCAATACCCGCAATTGACGGGTCTCCCAAAGAATATGCTCCATATCCAATTGTTGAATTTCACCAATGCGCATGCCTGTATAAAAGAGCATTTTCACAATCGTCATATTGCGGATTTCTTCTGGGCCCTCATAGCTCAAGGTATCCAGCAGTTTGCGCACGTCTTTTTCACTCAGGTATTTGGGCAAACGGCGCGGCAAACCGGGGGCAGAGAGATTGCCAGCGGGATCTTCTTTGATATAGCCATGGCGCTCGGCATGGTCATAAAAACGTTTCAGGGCGATCAACCTGCGTCTGACGGTGGTGGCTTTCAGCTCTTCAAGGGTGGCCATATAGTGAAAGAGTTCTTTTTCACGGGCCTGAATCAGTGGCTTTTGCAGAAAATCTTCGACCAACCGAAGATCGGATTCATAGGCCGTCAGGGTATGTTTGCTCAAACGCCTTTGTTTGAGTAAATTCAAAAAATCCTGAATTTCAAAGAGATCGCTTTCAGAGGGTGACATGGGCAGCTTATTCTCCTGGCAACTGATAAGGATGAGATTCGGGTTGGAATTCTGGAAAAGCGTAGACAATCACGCCATCTTCACGCAGTACCATCTGGGCGATTTGCTGGGTCACCAGATCCTCCAGCAAGACTTTGCTCTGCGGCAGGCTCAATTGGGTTTCAGCCGCCACTTCCAAAAGGGTGAGGGTGCCCTGGCTCTGTTTGGCCAGGCGCAAAACACTGCGAATCTGTTCATTTTCACTCAGCACAGGGTCTTCAGGGTGCGGCTGGGCAAATCCCCAGCGGGCCAGCAATCCCCCAGAAGTCAAAGTACCCAGAAAGAAGATCAACAAGGCCCAAACCACACCCATGCTTGCTTTGTAATTATGTCCGCCCAGAATATCGCCAATGGCCATCACGACAAACATCAGGCTAAAAAGAGCCACTACAACCCCCAAGGCTCCCAAAGCACGTCGCACCAATTTATTGAAACTCGCCATAAAAATTCTACCTCTGTTACGAATTATTGTACATGAAAGTCGCCTCTTACTGTTGTGATCGAAGAACGGCAAGGGCCCAAATCGCTTTTTGGCTTGACAGCGAAGTGTGTCAATGGGTACTTTAGGGCAGAGGCAAACCACAAGAATGAGAACAAGGCAAAGGCAGACCATGAAAATATATACGCGAACAGGCGATACAGGTGAAACCGGTCTGTGGGGCGGGCGCAGGGTTTCCAAGCATGACTTGCGGATTCAGGCCTACGGCAGTGTCGATGAGTGCAATGCCCTTCTCGGTCTGGCAATTTGTGAGGCCCCAGAAAGTCTGAAGCCCCTGCTGATTGACTTACAGAATCAGCTCTTTGTACTGGGAGCCGATTTGGCAAGCCCTGAAGCTTCTGAACATATTCCCCGTATCCAGGCCGAGCAGGTAAGTGCCTTGGAAAAGGCCATTGACGCCGCAGAAGCAGATTTGCCGCCGCTCACGCAGTTTATTTTGCCTGGGGGCTCAAAAGCTGCTGCTGGGTTGCATTTGGCCCGAACTGTAGCGCGCAGAGCCGAACGCGAAGTTGTGGCATTGATGCAGGCCGAGGCCATCAATCCCCACGCCCTGACCTGGCTCAACCGACTCTCGGATTTACTCTTTGTAATGGCGCGAAGTGCCAACCACTTAGCGCAGATCAGCGATATTCCCTGGCAGAAACCCTAAGCGTCTCAAGATTTCGCTGAGAAATGAGTTGCTCCTACCGGCCTCTTAAAACTCGTAGCGCAGACTGAGGCCCAAAACATCTTTGAGATAACTTCTGCTGATGGCGTAATCATCGGGGGTGATATTGGAGACATTGGTGGTGCGGGTATAACGGCCCTGAAGTTTGAGCTCTCGTGATATCGGCCAATCAAACTGCGCGTAAAAATTGAGACGCTGATCCTGCCTGAATTTCTCGATATTGCCAGCCGTCAGCGCCTGAGGTGGGAGTTGAAGCCCCGTCAGAGGATTCAATCGAATCACGTATTGCTGAACCTGTTCAGGCTGGGTATAGTCGATCATGTCAAAACGACTGCCCACTTCAAACTGAATCGGCCCCACAGGAAAGCCAAAGCCCAGGCCCAGTTGATGCGAAACACGGGAATTGGCGAAGCGAAAATCGACTTGAAAGAGCGTGGTTCCCTGCTCAATTTCACGCCTTTGAATCTGATCACGGGCATAGACCTGAAACCAATCGTAGCTGAAACGCAACCAAGTCTGGCTATTCCAGAGATAAATAAATTGCTCAAAGCCAATTTGATGATTCAAATTGTCTCTTTCACTGTATTGGGGATAAAGTTCACCCCCCAGGGCAAGATTGGCACGGGTCACCAATCGTTCAGTCAGATACCAAGTCAGACTGGGACGGAAATAGGCATCCCACAGAAAGGGGTCTTTGCCCAGCCATTCAAAATCGCCTTGGGTATTCAGGCTCAGTTCGAGTTGGTCGGAAAGGGCAAAGCGATTGCTGAGCGAGAGACTGTTGAGGATCAAGCTGAAATCGGTGCTGCTCAAGCCTTGACTGGTCTGACTTGAGAAGCCCAGATACTGCTGGGTATAGAGGTTGTATTTCAATCCCAATTCAGGAAACCATTGGTAACCTGTCGCCAGATTAAAAATCAGCGAGCCATCGGATAAATTCAGATTGCTGCCCTCGGGCAAGCTGGTATTGTTGTCGCGGGGCCCCCCAAAGTTGACGTTTGAATCGGTGGTAAAACCCAAATTCAGGCTGCCATAAAAGGGTCTTTGAGGTTGATCCTTGCCCAGTTTTTCAATCACCTCAAGGGTTAACTGGGCTCTTTGTGCCAATTCTGTGCCCGGTTCTAACCGGATCACTTCCTGAAAATGGAAGCGGGCAAGATCATAGTTTTGGGTTTGAATCTGACTGGCGCCTAAATAATAGTGAAGCTCGCCCGAATTAGGCAAAAAACGCAGGGCTTCTGTCAAATATTGACTGGCTTCACTGAAACGCCCCTCTTGATAGGCTTTCATTCCCTCCTGGTAGACACCACTCTGGTCCCGAAGGGTCAGCATCAGCTGGTTTTCTGCCAAACCAATCAACTCAGAATTGCTTCTGGGATCGGCTATCACCCGGTTTAAATATTCCTGGGCATTTTCAAGATTGCGGGTATAGTAATAGCTCATGCCCAAAGAAAAGAGCAGGGTGGGCGGAATTTCTAGGCTTCTCTGTAGCGAGGATTCAAAGGCATCAAGTGCCAAGGCATAGAGTTTGAGATTATAATAGGCCAAACCCAATTGATAGTAATAATTGGCAAAAGCTGAGCGCTCTGTGCTCTCAGACTCTTTTGAAATCAGTTCTAATAAAAGCGGAATTGCGCTTTCATAATCCTCTTTTTGCAGGAGGGCCTGAATCTCTTGATTCTGTTGAAGCCACTCAGCCCCCTGAGACAACTCTGGGGAAACTGGCTGCTGTGCCTGGGCCTTGAAGCCCAGACACAATCCCAGCACGAGTCCTGTTGCAAGAACAGTCCAAGCCCTCTGCATGGTCATGAAAAATCAGGAGGAACTGACTTGGGCCAGTAAATCAATGAAATGGTCTAAATCTGCAGGTCGATTCATTTCAGTGACAGTAACCAAAAAATGATTTTCCAGTTCTGGATACCAGGTTTGGAGACGAAGCCCAGGCAAAACGTGTGCTTTTTTCAGACGGGCAAACAGAGTTTCAATTGGCTCCGTCGATTTGACTACAAATTCATGGAAAAAGGGGCCAGAATTCACCACTTCAAAGCCAGGGAGTTCTGCGATGCGTTTCGCCAAGTGGTGCGCCTGTTTCAAACAGAGCGAAGCCAGTTCCTGCAAACCTGCTTTGCCCAATAGGCTCAACCAAACGGTAGCAGCCAATGCCATTAAGCCTTGATTGGTACAGATATTGCTGGTTGCACGCTCACGGCGGATATGCTGTTCACGGGTCTGCAAGACCAAGGTAAAAGCACGTTTTCCTGCCTGATCTTGGGCCAAACCACACAGGCGACCCGGCATTTGCCGCAGATGCGCTTCTCTGGCTGTCAGGAAGCCCAAATAGGGCCCGCCCAAACTCAAAGTATTGCCAAAGGACTGGGCTTCGCCACAGACAATGTCGGCCCCCAAATTTCCGGGTGCTTCCAATACGCCTAAAACCGTGGGATCTGCCATGACCACGATCAAGAGACCTTTGCGCTGGTGAACCCAATTCGCGAGGGCTTGAAGATTTTCAAGCTCCCCAAAGAAATTGGGGTATTGCACCACCAGGGCAGCCGGTTCAGTTTCTGATTGAAACGACTCACTTTGGGTCTGAAAACCTTGCAGAGCAGAGGTTTCAAGCGTTAGGCCTGTCGCATCGGCGTAGGTTTTTAATACTTCACGGTACTCGGGGTGCAAGGCAGCCGAAACCAGGATATGGTTACGACGGGTCAGGCGGTGGGCCATCATCATGGCCTCTGCGGTCGCTGTTGCCCCTTCATAGGAAGAGGCATTGGCAATCTCCATGCCCGTCAGGGTACAGAGCAAAGATTGAAATTCATAAATCACCTGCAGGGTTCCCTGGCTGACTTCTGCCTGATAAGGCGTATAGGCTGTCAGAAATTCTGAGCGTGAAACCAAGGTGTCTAAAGCCGCTGGAATAAAATGATGATAAGCTCCCCCGCCCAGAAAACTGATTTGAACAGGCTGATTCTGTTTTTGCAGGGTTTCAAGTTCCTGAAGAAGCTCCAATTCACTCAGAGCAGGAGGCAGTTTTAAATCAAACTGCTGCAGGCTTTCGGGAATACTGCTGAACAGTTCAGCCTGGGTCGTAAAGCCCAGGCTTTCCAGCATGGCTGTGCGCTCATCTGCGGTATGTGCCAGATAGCTGTGCTGACTCATGAAAGACCGTCCAGATATTCCTGATAAGCCGCCTGATCCATGCACTGGCTCACTTCATCGGGTTGGGAAAGCTCAATTTTTAGCATCCAACCCAGTTTCAAGGAATCGTCATTTACCAATTCAGGTTGCGCATCCAGCTCTGAATTGATGGCCACCACTTTGCCACTGACGGGCGCGTAGAGTTCAGAAACCGTTTTTACAGATTCAATTTCGCCAAAGCTCTCGCCTTTGCTCAGTTCGCGGCCCACTTCAGGCAATTGTACGAAGGTGATTTCTCCCAATTGATCGACTGCATACTCTGTAATCGATACGGTGGCTGTCTGGCCCTCAAGACTGAAACACTCGTGTGAAGTCGTGTAATAATATTGGTTTTCACTCATGGAATTCTGTTGGGTCTCCTGTAAAAAGGTAATTTTATCGGTTCAATGGGCATCCGTTGGCCCCGAATATCTATTTCAATCGCCTGAATTTCTTCAGCAGTCAGGGCTTCAATTAAAGCCAGACCAATCGGTTCGTTTAAGCTGGGAGAAAGGGTGCCACTGGTCACCAAACCAATCTGTCGCTCTCCCAGCCACAGGGTATAGCCCTGACGAGGTGCACGGCGCGTGCCCGTCAAGCGAAAACCCAATCTTTTTTTGCGCAAGCCCTGGTCCTTTTGAACCTGCAAAGCACTTTTGCCAATAAATGCCTGGGGTTTATCGAGCTTGACGCTCCAAGCCAAGCCTGCTTCTAAAGGCGAAGTTTGCAGATCCAATTCATGGCCGTAAAGGGGCATGGCTGATTCCAGCCGCAGGGTGTCACGCGCCCCCAGCCCACAGGGACGGATACCCGCCCCCTGCCCAGCCTGAAGCAGCAGCTCCCAAACCTGACGGGCTTTTTCGGGTGCAACAAAGATCTCAAATCCGTCTTCACCGGTATAGCCTGTACGCGCCAAAAGCAGGGGAAAACCCAAGGCATCTGTGGGGCTGAGATGATAGTTTCCAATCGTGCTTAAATCCTGATTCAGCACCTGGCTCAAAACCTGGGCAGCCATGGGGCCTTGCAATGCCAAAATACAGGTTTGCGCGGAAAGGTCTTCAAACACAACCCCCTGTTCAGGCAAATGGGAAGTCATCCAATCCCAATCCTGCTCCCGGTTGGAGGCATTGACCACCAATTGAAAAACCGTCTCATCCAGGCGGTAAATCAGCAGATCATCCAGTGTTCCCCCCTGTTGATTGCAAAGCTGGGTATAGAGTGCTTTGCCAGGCACCAAGGCACTGACCCGGTTGGGAACCAGGCTTTCCAGCCATTCCAGGGCCTCCGGGCCAGAAGCCCGGAAAGTGCCCATATGCGAAACATCAAAAATTCCCAATCTTTGGCGAACCGCTTGATGCTCTTCAGAAATTGAACTGTACTGAACCGGCATATCCCAGCCGCCAAAATCTACCATGCGGGCCCCCAGTTCACAATGAACCGGGTGCAAAGCCGTTTTTTTCAATTCAGTCATTTTCGCTCAAACCCCATACCAGCCGGTAATCGGAGAGGCTTCATTCAATTCCACATAGACGTTTTTGGTTTCGGTATACATATCCAGTGCGCCATAGCCCAATTCACGCCCAAAACCGCTCTGTTTATAGCCCCCAAAGGGTGCTTCAATCGGCAGAATATTGTAGGTATTGATCCAGACATAGCCGGCTTGAATCATGCGGGCAAAATTATGGGCGCGGCGCACGTTTTCGGTCCAGATTGCAGAAACCAGTCCATAGGGAATTTCATTGACCAGACGGGCAGCTTCAGCGTCATCCTTGAAACGAATCACTGAAAGCACTGGGCCAAAAATCTCTTCTTGGGCAATCCGCATATTATTGTCAACATCTGTGAAGACCGTGGGTTGTACAAAGAAACCCTTTTTCTCAGCTTGTAAATCCTGGCCACCAAAGGCCAGTTTTGCGCCTTCAGATTTGCCAATTTCGATATAGTCTTTGACTTTATCAAATTGCTCCTGAGAGACCAATGCCCCAATTTGGGTGGTGTTTTGGGTGGGATCGCCGACACGCAGTTGCGCCAGTTTGGCCACCAGTTTTTCAACAAAGCTATCGTAGATTGAATCTTGTACAAACAGGCGGGAACCCGCTGTGCAGATTTGACCTTGATTAAAATAGATCGCAAAAAGCGCGCCATTGACGGCCTGTTCAAGATTGGCGTCTTCAAAAACCACATTGGGAGATTTTCCGCCCAGTTCAAGCGAAACCCGTTTCAGGCTGCCAGCGGCATTGATCATAACTTTTCGGCCCACTTCAGTAGAACCTGTAAAGGCAATTTTATCGACCCCAGGATGCTTGACCAGGGCTTCACCGGTGGAGCCGTCTCCCGTAATCACATTGACCACACCATCGGGCACACCCGCCTGCTTGAAAAGTTCAGCCAGACGCAGAGCGGTTAAGGGGGTCTGTTCAGCCGGTTTCAAAACGATGGTATTGCCAGCTGCCAAGGCGGGAGCCATTTTCCAGGCCGCCATCATGATTGGAAAATTCCAGGGAATAATCTGCCCGCAGACGCCCACCGGCTCTTTCAGGGTATAGGTCAAGGCACCCGGTACAGGAATCGCCTGCCCACCCAACATCCGGGCTGCAGCTGCATAATAACGGAAGGTATCGATCGACATCGGCAGGTCAATAAAGGTACTTTCATTGATCGGTTTGCCATTGTTTTGGGTTTCAAGGGCAGCCAATTCAGCCAGATTTTCCTGGATTAAATCGGCAATCTTGTTGAGAATAATACTGCGTTCAGCGGCAGGTTTGTTTCTCCAGACCCCAGATTCATGGGCCTCTCGGGCAGCTTTTACGGCACGGTCCACATCTTCAGGGCCCGCTTGGGCCACCTTGGCGATCACTTCGCCGGTGGCGGGATTATAGGTTTCGAAGGTTTGCTCAGAAAGGGGAGACACTTCTTCACCTTTGATAAAAAGCTGATATTGTTGAGGGGTACTGATCGTCTGGGTCATAGGTTGGAATACCTCATTCCGTAGAGAATTGAATTTACCAGAAAGTGGAGTATAAGCAGGTCTTTCAACCGGCCTTAATCCACCCCGCAGTATAGCATATGCCTTCGCAGCAGACGCAGAGAAAAAGTGAACGCCTGCGGGGCATAAAATTGTAACCAGCCACCAGAAAAAGCCTGTCTCAGACCCTAATCCTGTGCATCAAGCGGTGGGAAGTGTAAAATACCCACAGTACTAAAAACCTGCCAAATGAGAGCAGGCTTTTCACCAAGGACTTGATCACGCTAACCATGAATATTGCATCCGCATTTAGTAGTTTATTTGCCCTGATTGAACTCGGTGGCGGGTTTACCATTCCCCTGATTCTTGCCTCTCTGCTGACAGGCGCCCTGGTGCTTGAACAGCTCTGGTTAAGTTTTCTTTCGGGCCGCCGCTTAAAAAAACTGCAATTGAATCCCACCCAGGTCAAATCAATCCGAGGCATGGACATGGTCTCGCGCATGGTGACCCATCTGCGCAGCAGCCTGCAATCCACTGAAGAAGAGCAAAAGCGCGTGCTTGACCGCGTGTATAACCGTTTTGAACGCCGTATCAATTGGCTCAATTTAATGGCCTCGATTGCTCCCCTCTTGGGTCTTTTGGGCACTGTCGCAGGCATGATTCGTATTTTTTCGACGGTCGCTGCCAGCAAGCCCAAAAACCCACTTGCCGATCTTTCTGGGGGGATTTCAGAAGCTCTTTTCGCCACAGGCGGGGGATTGGTGATCGCGATCGTTGCTGCTTTGGCCTACCACTATCTCTCCTCGCGTTTAGAGACCCACGGTGAAGCCATGGCTGAGTGGTTTACCCAAAACAGGAACAAATTGACCTGATGCCCCTGCAT
Source organism: bacterium (Candidatus Blackallbacteria) CG13_big_fil_rev_8_21_14_2_50_49_14 (assembly GCA_002783405.1). Taxonomy (NCBI): domain Bacteria; phylum Candidatus Blackallbacteria; species bacterium (Candidatus Blackallbacteria) CG13_big_fil_rev_8_21_14_2_50_49_14. The sequence goes on from PFGG01000083.1 coordinate 58,946, forward strand.
CTGGATTTCTGCACGCTCTTTCCTGATTTTTTCAGCGGCCCCCTTCATTCCAGCATTCTTAAACGTGCCGCTGAACAGGGAAATGCCAGCTACCATCTTCACAATATTCGCGACTGGAGCAGAGACAAACATCGCACGGTCGATGATCGCCCTTTTGGGGGCGGGCCCGGTATGGTACTCAAACCAGAACCGATCTTTGAGATGTTTGAAACCCTCCATTTGCCTGAAAATACCCCTGTGATTTTAACCACTCCCAGAGCCAGGCTCTTTCAGCAGTCAGATGCCCTGGCTCTTGCCAAATTGCCACGCGTGGTCTTTCTCTGTGGACACTATGAGGGCATTGATGAACGGGTTCAAGAAAACCTCTGTACTCATTTTTTTTCAATTGGAAGCTATGTACTCACCGGTGGCGAGCCAGCGGCCCTGGTCATGGCAGATGCGATCGTGCGCTTGATTCCAGGTGTTGTCGGCTGTTCTGATTCAATTGAACAGGATTCCTTTATGGACGATTTACTGGATTGCCCCCACTATACCCGACCCGCAAAATATCGAGACTGGACTGTGCCCGAAGTGCTTTTGAATGGCAACCATGCTGAAATTGCCAAATGGCGTCGCAGACAACAAATCATTGCCACTTGGAAATACCGACCGGATTTATTGAAACTTGAAACTTTAAAACCTGAAGAATTAAAGTTGATTCAAACCTTAGAGGAGGAATGAAAGTCATGAAACGCATGGTAAAACCCCTGTGTCTAATCGTTTTGGCCTTATCTCTCAACAGTTGTGCCGCCCAGAGAAAAGAAGCCCCTGTTCATCTCTTCGACCTGGCCAATGAAAAGGGAAGAATGGAAATGACGGCCCGTCAGTTCATTTCTGCCTATTACAGCAAAAATCAGGATCAGATTTTGAATTTAAGTGGCTATCCCTTTTATATGGACGATGGGGGAGTCTTGATCTACCCAGAAGAATGGCGGGAAGCCCTCTCAAAAATTTTCGCGCTAAAAACCACCTTGCCCTATCAGATTCAAACCCTTAAAATTCTGCAACCCGCAGATATTCCCTCTCTGAATATGCAGGTTTGGAATCGCCTGATGGAACTCAAATACCACAAGATGTTTTATGCCTTGGCAGACATTCAGATCACCACGCCCCAAGGGCTTGCCGAAGAGAAAGTCTTGCTGATCATGCACAAAGATCCAGATACCGAAATCTGGAAAATTCTTGGTTTTTTTAGTTAAACCATGTTGCTCATACCGCACACCCCCATTGGTATCAAGGGACTCGGACATTATCTTCCTGAGGAACAGGTCAGCAATCAAACCCTTTTAAATGAGCATCCACTGCCCATTGATGACGCCTGGATACGTCGCAGAATCGGAGTTGAATCCCGTCACAGAGCCGCTGCCTCACAGGCAACTTCTGATCTTGCAATTGCAGCGGCCCACAAAGCGCTTGCCTCAGCTCAAATTTCGGCAGATGAGATTGATTTGATCCTCTTGTCCACCATTTCCCCTGATCATCCCAATCCCTCAACGGCCTGTGCCGTTCAAGCTGGACTGGGAATCAGTGAAACGCTTTGCCCCAGTCTGGATATTTCTGCCGCCTGCAGTGGGTTTCTCTATGGCTTGGATCTTGCTACCCGTTACGTTTTGACGGGCGCTCGCAATGTGCTTTTAATTTCCGCAGAAATTCGCTCTCGTTTTACCGATCCCAAGGATCCTGCTACCTTTCCCATTTTTGGGGATGGGGCTGGCGCAGCGGTGATTGGGCCCGTTGAAACGGGCAAGGGGGTTAAAGGCATTCGACTTTTGGCTGATGGCAGAGGCTATTATTCTGTCCATATTCCTGCCGGGGGCAGCAGAAACCCAACCCGTCAGGAAACGCTTGAACGACGCGAACATTTTATCCGCATGGAAAACGGGGAAAAAATCTTCTTTGAAGTGGTCGAAGGCATGAGTGCCTATACCCAAGAATTTTTAAAAACCCTGAATTGTGAGCTATCGGATCTGGATTTTCTGGTTCCCCATCAAGCCAATCTGCATATTCTCAAAGAAGTTGCCCGACGTTTGACTCTGCCGCTTGAAAAAGTTTTGATGACCATTCAATCCACAGGCAATACCTCTTCAGCATCGATCCCGATCTGTCTGTCACATTATTGGGAACAGGGAATTCTCCAACCAGGACATACTGTTTGTCTGGTGGCTGCAGGCGCAGGACACACGGGCGGCTTGGCTTTGGTTCGCTTTTAAAACCACAACTTAACATTTCGCAATATTTAAACTTACACACTTGTAAAAATCAAGTAAATATTATTGCAAATTCCTGAAGCTTGAAAATATTTTGAGAAACTTTTCAAAATACGTTAATTTTATTTGAGAGGCTGATAGGAAGCCGTTTTTAGCAAACTTCGTCTTGCAAATTTCTAAATAGAACTCAGCAAAATCAGGGATTACCAAATTGTCAAAATAAAAAAGAAAAATTCCTCTGAAGAATCAGAGGAATAAGGGTGTAATCCAGATAGTAGGGTATAGATTGTTCACTATCTACCTGCAGAGCAGGCTTAAGAAATATCTTAAACTAAACATTGACAAAAAGTCAATGTTTTTTTGAGAGGGTTTATTATTTGAAGCTTTCGGGGAATAATAAATAAAGAAGTTGTCCAAGCGCAAGTTGGATGTGGGAGTAAAGTTCTAAGGGTATAGTGAATAAATGGTAGAACAATCGAACGAACTGGGTCCAAATTTACAATCAAAAATAAAAGCTTCACTTGGGCATAAAATTTCACGCCTGCGGAAAAAGCATAAGTTGTCAATGAAGGCACTCGCAGATTTAACCGGGGTATCGCCCGCCTATATCTGCAGGCTAGAATCTGGCGAACGGAATCCCTCGCGTGAATTTGTAGATCGACTTGCTGAAACATTATTTAAAGATGGCTCCCAGACTGAAAAAGATGAATTTCTGATCAGCGCTGGCTTTGCACCAGCGCAATACCGTCAAACGAATGGCAACGAAGATATCATAAGCCTGTATGAAAAAGCGTTGAATGAAAATCCCCAGCAGTTTAAGCTGTTTATTGGTCTGGTCATGGTCTTGATACGGACCGATCGGATTGAAGATGCTGAAAAGAAAATTCAAGAGGGCATTGCATTATTTGACAATCAAATTCAACTGCAATCTCTTTTCGCTGCCTTGGCTCTGGCAAAAAAAGAATATGATACGGCGATCGAATACCAGTCCTCCGCCCTTCAATATTTTAAAAGTCAACATTTTGAAAACGATGAAAATATTCAACTTTCAGATTTACTCTTGAGTTACGGGGTCATGAACTTTTGTAAAGGGGAATATTTTCTAGACTTAAAATACACCCACGAAGAAAAACACCCCAAGAAAAGTAAAAAATATTTTGAAACGGCAATGATCGCTTTGAATCAAGCGATTGAAATTTACCAGGAAGCCTTGGCCCTGGTTCCGGAAGATGTTTATATTTTGGATGAATATGCCCGCGCCTGTTTCAGCATGGCGTATATTCAAGAAGATGAAACACTCGCGCATGAGTTTTGGCAGCGGTGTATTTCAGGTTTTCAACAGGTGATCTGTTCAGAAGATAAACATGAACTGGGCTATGCCAATTTGTTGCAGTCGACCAGCTTTCTTGGCTACGCACTCACCAAATCAGGTCGCTTTCCTGAAGCTTGGTTTCAGCTCAATTTAATTGAATCCTGTGCTCCCCATTATTGGTTGATTCACTATCTCAAAGCCTGTCATTTCTGTCAAAAAATCCAAGTTGAAAATCCAGGCGAGCCTGAAAGAGAGAAATATTTGATTCAAGCCTTGAATTCACTCCAGAAAGCTATTGAAAGCAATGACCCATCAAATAAAACCTTAACTGAAGCTCCGATTGACCCAGATTTAAAACTTTTAAGGACTTCCAAAAATCCTGAGTTTTGTGGTTTGATGAGTAAAGATTATCTGCGGGGTTCCGATGAAAGCTAAAATGAAGCGTGTCAGTCTCAGTTTAATCGTCTTGAGCTTAACAGCCTGCCAGTCAGGATTGCCCAATTTATCGATCAATCCATCCAATCCCCAGGTTTCACTGAACAGTGAAATTAGGCCTGGAAGCAAGGGAGATATTGCGCCGCTCACTCCCGCAAATACGGCCATTCGCCCCGGTTCAAAAGGGGAACTGGTTCCAACTGAGCCCACTGGGATAACACCTGTTTCAAACAATGTGATGATCCCCGTGCAAACAGAAACGCCAGCAATACGTCCGGGAAGCAAAGGCGATCGCCTGAATCCTGATGTTCCCACAAATCTTGAAGCTGCAACGGCCCTCTCTGGGCTTTTCGAAATTCCAAAAGATGCGCTTGAAATCTGGTTACCTGAGCTGGTGGGATTTGCGGTACAATCAGAATCTAAAGCAAAGGGCCTAAAAGCCTTTTTAGAAGGCAAAGAAATTCCCCTTCAGATCGTTAAGCAAAGTCAATTTTCAGATCTTGTTCAAATTCAGTTTATTTTGCCTTCTGTTCCTGCTGGAGATAATCAAATTTTGGAAATCATTTCTGAAGATTCCGGATTCAGTTTAAAAACCTGGATTCCCAAACTGGAAAAAGGAAAAACGCAGCACCTCAAAGAAGCCATGCGCTTGCATAGTACAGCCAAAGTTCTCTTACTTCAAAAGAAAATGAACAAAGGACTTTTGAAGCGATCAGAGCTAAGCGAAGCACTCTGGGATGGGTTAAACACCTCCGCCGATATTCTTGAAATTGAAGCTGTCTTGAAAGCTGTCTTGAAAGATAAAAAAAACAAAGGCAAAAAATTAGAAACCCTTGCTGAGGTTTCAGACATTTTAGAAACAAAAGCCCAAAATGCCAACAGCAACGCCAATGCCAACAGCAACGCCAATGCCAACAGCAATGCCAATGCCAACAGCAACGCCAATGCCAACAGCAATGCCAATGCCAACAGCAACGCCAATGCCAACAGCAACGCCAATGCC
>PFGG01000084.1 GCA_002783405.1 bacterium (Candidatus Blackallbacteria) CG13_big_fil_rev_8_21_14_2_50_49_14
ATCAAAGGCAAGGTGCTGATTCTGCATGGCGCAGAGGATCCCTTTGTACCGGCCAAAGATATTGAAGCCTTTCTGGCAGAGCTGAAAGCAGCCAAGGTCGATTGGCAAATGGTCTCCTACAGTGGCGCTGTTCACGCCTTCACCAATCCTGAAGCAGGCAATAATCCCAGCTCTGGCGCAGCCTATCATGCCAACGCCGATCGCCGCTCCTGGGAAGCCATGAAACAGTTCTTCGCTGAACTCTTTTAGTTCCCCCACACATGCTCGGGAGGGGCACGCGCTATAATCAGATCAGGTTTAAATTGTGAGGCCTGAAAATGCAACCGCTCCGTCCCTCCCAAGCACATTCTGCGCCCTTCTTGGCGCAAAAGCAGGCTGCTCCCAGTGCGCAGCCTGCTCAAACAGCGCCCACCGCCGCTGCCGGTAGTCAGACCTCAAATCCATCATTGCAAACACCTCGCCAAGGCAAAGCCCTTGCGGTTCAAAGTCTGGTCGATATCCCTGCTGACTTCCCCATTTGGAATTTTAAAGCCAAAAGTTTTCCGGGGTTTTACCCAGCAGGGCAAGATCGCAGCTCTGCCTACCATTTTGCTGAAATTCAAAAGGATCTGCCTGCCATCTGGCAACGCCCCTGGAGCCAGGATTTGCCTCAGGCCAAAACCCACTCAGGCGAAACCTACGGACAATTGTTCAAACGCATTGGCGCCGAAATAGGTGCCGACCCCTATGCCCTGGCCGCCTATTGTATATTTGAAAGCTACCATTCTGGCAAACACAGCTTCAATCCACGCATGCAGGAAATCGGCAAAGGCATGCATGCCGCCGGTTTGGCAGCCACCCAAGCCCAAGACTGGAAAGGCCGTCAGATTCCAGGCCTGGAAAAACGCTTCCCAACCTCAACTCAAGCCACTGCTTCACTTTTGCGCAATCACCCCGAATACAGTCTGCGCTGCTTGGCAGCGGAATTCAAACAGACCTATCAGCGAAAAGCTGATCTTGCCAAAACTTTTCCAGGCGTGGCCTATCCCGCCTGGGGCAAGCCCAGTATCAGCCGGGGAAATTATGGCACCCAGGCCCAGTATGTAAGCCGGGCCCATGTGCTCTATCAAGGGTTTCGGGCAGCCGATCAGGCCCGCTGAAGTTCCTGAGACTTGGGTCTCTGTCCCCAAAGCTTATCTTAACGTTATGAATTGGTAAAAAAACAACCAAATTCAACAAGATCTTGAGGGCAACCGCTACAATAGAATTAACTGGATAACCTGGCGTAGGAGAGAGCATATGAAACTGAAATTAATCCCCCCCCTGCTTCTGGCCGCCGTGCTGAGCGGCAGCTTGGTCGGCTGTTCAGCCGGTAACCCACTTGATCCCGCCAGTGCTTTTCGTACCAACCAGCAAAATAATTTCGCCAGCTTCCAGGGCCAGCAAGCCGTTCCCAATGAATACCTGATCAAACGCAGTGGCGTGAACTATCTCGAAAGCCCCGAAGAATTTGCTCAGAAAAATGGCCTGCTCTTTGTCGAAGAAATTCAGGATCTGGGCGTTGAACTCTTTCAAGCCAACGACCCCTCCGCAATTGAAAAAATTCAGGGCATGGTAGAATTTGCTGAACCCAATTATCTGCGCTCGATCAGCCTGCCCCAGCAATCCGGCGTACAGGCCCAGTCAGTTTATCACCGTCAGAGTGCTTCTGAATCTGCCCCCATCGCGATCAACAATTATATCGGCCTGATTGATACAGGCGTTGACATGAGCCACCCCGACCTGCAAGGCAAACTGCTGGCCGGTCACAATACCCTCGGCGGCGGCGATGTCAATGACGACAATGGCCATGGCACCTATCTGGCCGGTGTGGCTGTCGCTTCAGACGCCCAACAACAAATCAGCGGGGTGACCCCCGGTGGCAAAGTTCTGCCGATCAAAGCCCTCGACGCCAATGGCATTGGCACCGACTACAGCATTGCCAAAGGCATTATGACGGCGATTGAATATGGTGCCAAAGTGATTGTTTTAAGTGCCAGTGGCGCACAGCAGGGCAAAGCCCTGACCGCCGCGATTGATTACGCCAACCGCATGAATATTCCAATTGTCGCTCCCGCTGGCAATGGCATGGCCGCTGCCTCTTTCCCAGGCAATTACCGTGGTGTTTTGGCGGTGAACTCGATGGATATCAGCGGCCAACGTCCCGCTCCCTTCGCCGCACAAAGCGCCAATGTCACCATCAGCGCTGTAGCCCAAGGCATTCGTTCTACCTTGCCCATGCGCAGTTTCAGTCTCAGCCGCATGGGTTTAACCCCTGGTTTTGGTCAGCTCGAAACCCCTGCAGCCGCCGCCATGCAAGCCGCTGCGGCCCTGGCCCTGATTCGCACCCGTCAACCTCAACTCAATTTGGCCCAAATGCGTCAAACCCTGATTCAGTCAGCCGATAAACTGGGCAATAACCCTGCTCTGGGCAGTGGCCGTTTGAATATGGCCAGCGTCAACCGTGGAACAGTCGCTCCGGTTGCCAGCCAGAGTTATAACCGTGCCCCTGCTTATCCCCAGCAGCAAGCGGCCTATGGTTATGCCACAGCTCCTGCTGCCTATAGCGGTTATGCCGCTCCCCAACAGGCTGCAGCCAACTATGGCAGCTATGCTTACCAGGCTCCCCGCCGGGCCTATTAAGGAACACCTCATGCTACTGCGTATTGCCCCTACAGCCTCTACTTACCAACCCTATGGCCAACTGGCACTTCAGCGCTTTTCAAGCCCAGCACCTGTCTCTGCCTATCAAATGGACACCCTGACTTTGCCACTTAAACCCACACCTGATCCTGGCGATATTCCCCCCCCTGAACCCTCAGGCAGTTTTTGGAACCGGGGCGAAGTACGTTTGGGCCTGCTTCTGGCCGGAAGTGCAACCGTCGGCGGCGGCGCAGGCTATTTCATCAGCAAGGCCGCTGGCAGCAGCAGTTTGGCCATGGGCACTGCGATTGGAGCCACTGTCGGAGCCGCTTTACCTGTCGCCATGCTGATCTGGGCCTTAAAAAACTGGAACTGAAGCCTTTCGCTATTTTTTTCAAAGAATACCTGTCGGACGGCAGAACGAGCTGAAACATTGCGCAATTGGCTCACAAGAAAGGCCTTTGCAGCGCAATGAGGTGCTCTATCCGGTTATCAACTGCCCACACAAATGCTCCCCCACCAGAAGAACTTCGCCCTGTTGGCCAGCCTGATTCAAGGTTTCTGAGCTATATCCTTGCTCTGAACCCTGTCATTCAGAGCCCTCAATCCATGACAAAATGAGCAAAAGCATCAACAGCCCACACCATTTTGGACATGGACAATTCAAAAATTCAGAATGCAACAGATTTTGGTAGGCGTAAATTTTAATTAAAAAAGGGTAAACCCCTCAAAAATTTCATCTCATTGAAGGAGAAATCATCCTATGAAATCGTTCTACACAGCCCTGGGAGTGGCCGCAGCCCTCTTTAGCCTGAACGCCTGCCAATCTCAGTTGCCAGTCAATGCTCCCGCTGTTACACAAACTTTGCGCAGCATGAGCAGAAGCACCTCGACGAAAGCAAGTGGCACGGTTCGCTCCAATGCAGGGTTGGATATTGTGATAGGCCCTTTGCGGCAGATCTATTTTAAAAATATTGATCGCGATCACAATGGCTATTTAAGTGGGCAGGAAGTCAATGGCGCTTATCTTCAAGACTATGCCAGCCAATTCGATACCAATAAAGATGGGCTGATCAACGAAACAGAATTCGTGAATACGAAAATTAAAATTGTCCCCGGAGCCAATGGAGGATATGGCATGTATGTCCCCACCCGAGAATCTCTGCGTCAAATGATGAAAACCATCTGGAGTCAAATCGACAAAGACAGAAACAATTTGCTAACAATTGATGAATACATGAGCTTTGCCGCCCCGCCAATGCCTGCAGTACCGATTGCTCCCCCTACCGGAACCGATGGCTCTTGCAATAATGGCTGTGCGCCAACAGATCCAAGTTCTGGTTATGACCCAGGCTATGGTGCTGGTTATGGTTCAGGCTATGGCGGTTACGATCAAACCGAAATCTATCGCAAACAGATCGCCCAACAGGCCTTCCAAATGGGCGATAAAAACCTCGACAAGCTGATGAATTTCAGTGAGTTTGAAGATCTTCAGGCCCGTCTCTTGCTCGCCAGCAGCAGCCAGACAATCTACTAAGTTTCAACGGAGTCGGATGAAGCACTCAGTCAGGAACTGGCTGGGTGCTTCTGCAATCAAATGAACCAAGAAGCACGGATCAAAACCTGGATCTCAAGAATTCAACTCAACAAAGTCTTGATCAAAGACACTATCGACCAAAACTTTGACGGGAATCTTTCCTCCTTTGGACGAAGTCTTGAATCCGATGAACTGCCTCACCGCAAAACCATTCTGCGCTGGGTTTCGCCGCAATATACAGGGTTACCCAAAGGTGTAAAAAGACTGTTTGAACTGGCCCAGTTGATGGATCTCGATCCCTTTTTTCTCTTTGATATACCTGAAGACGTTTTTTCTGAGATCTGTCATGTCTTGCCCTGGAACGCCCCCTGGGGAAAATACCATAAATGTCTCAGCTATTTCCAAACCCTGTTTGGTCTCTCTCATCACAATTGGCCACCTCAGGAACTGGCAGAAGAAACAGGAGAGACTTGGAAAATTCAGGATTTCATTCACAATGCCCGTTTAGAGCAAAACAAATACCAAGCCTTTAAACTCTGGCCTGAAAAAATATATGACCTGAACAAAATGAATGCGATTGAAGCCTTCAACCGAAAATACCAAATCTGGTATCTCGCTTTCAGAGATATTCAATTAACTCATGTTCAGGTGCAACCCTTGGGTTTCTGGCGCCCGTTTGGAATGCTCATACGCACCCCCACAGAGCTTCGGCTGCTGAACTTTTTAGGCCTAGAGCAACGTATTCCCTGCCCCGACTCCCTACAGGAGATAGATTTCTCTCTTTATCTAGGCGCGGGCAGCGCAGAGTTTCGCATCGCATCTTTGCATGATTTTGACTTCAGTGCCGCAGATGCGCACGCTGAAAACCCACCCACTTCACTCTATTTCGGATTCAGCCTTTGAGGCTGCTTCAAGGTTCTCACTCCAACTCCTCATCTTGACACGTCCTCCACCCAAGGGTGCCGAAACTGCAGAAGTTTTTCGGCATATCCAAACCCTCTTCTCAGGGCTTGACAAATTCTCAATAAATGTATAAAATACACTTATATAAAGGAGGTACTCCATATGTCTCTGATACCCACCCACAACCAAACCCTGATCACCGACCTCTACCAACTCACTATGGCTGCCGGCTATTATTCGCGCGGCATGCAACAGACCTCAAGTTTTGAACTCTATGTGCGCCGTTTACCCAAAAATCGCAATTTTCTCGTGGCCGCCGGGCTGGAACAGGCCCTCGACTATCTCGAAAACCTGCGTTTTGAAGCTAAAGAAATTGCCTATTTACAATCCCTGCCCGTTTTTTCAAACGTCGATCCCAGCTTTTGGGATTACCTCAAAAACTTCAGATTTGAAGGCGAAGTCTGGGCCCTGCGCGAAGGCAGTGTCTTCTTCCCCTATGAGCCCATTCTGCGCGTAACCGCCCCTGTGATTCAGGCGCAATTGGTGGAAACCTGGCTGCTTTCGCTGATCAATTACCAAACCTCGGTGGCAAGCAAAGCCGCAAGAATCTGGTTGGCCTGCCAGAGCGGCGAAAAACCTGTCGATTTTGTCGATTTTGGCTCACGGCGGGCCCACGGCCCTGAAGCCAGCGTGCTGGCTACGCGCGCAGCCTATCTTGGTGGAGCCGTCGCCACCGCCAATGTCTATGCAGGCATGCATCTGGGCTTGCCTGTGAAAGGTACAGCCGCCCATTCCTGGACCATGGCCTTTGAAAGTGAACCTGAAGCCTTCGCGGCCTACCATGCAGTCTTTCCCCACAATTCAGTCCTGCTGATTGACACCTATGATACAGCCCAAGGCGCTCGCCATGCCACAGCCCTGGGCTCAGAACTGCAGGGCGTCCGCCTCGACAGTGGCGATTTTTTAAGTCTCAGTCGCGAAGTACGCCAAATTCTCGATGCCGCAGGGCTTGAAAAGGCCAAGATCGTGGTCAGCGGCGATATGAACGAAGATAAAATCGCCGCCCTGATGGCTGAAAAAGCCCCGATTGATATCTTTGGCGTCGGCACGGAGCTGGTCACCAGCATTGATGCGCCTTCTCTGGGGGGCGTGTATAAACTGGTCGAGCAGACCGAAAGCGACGGCACCCAGCACTACCGCGTCAAGCTCAGCAGCAGCAAAGTCAGTTACCCAGGCATCAAACAGGTCTGGCGCACCCATTCCAGCCTGGGTTTTTCCCACGATCTGCTGGCCCTGCAAGGCGAAAGCATCAGCGGAGCCATGCCGCAACTGAGCTGTGTGATGAAAGCAGGCAAACGCCTTCAAGCCCCCCCTGCGCTGCCTTTGCTGCGGGAAATCTGCCTCGAACAGTTGCAAAATCTGCCCGAAAGACTACAGGCTCTGCCTGTGGCAGAAGAGGCTTACCCTGTTACGCAAAGCCCGGCCCTGCGCGATCTCTTTGCCTCACTCAAAGCCGAATACGAAAAAAACCAGGCCGAAAGGAGTCCCCTATGAATACCCCCTTTGTCTTTGTCGATATTGATACCCAATTTGATTTCATGCGCCCCGAAGGTGGGCTTTACGTGCCCGGCGCAGAAGGCCTTGAACCCGGTCTGGCCCGACTGATTCAGCACGCCCGCAGCCATGGTATTCCCATTGTGGCCTCCGCTGATGCCCACGCCCCCGATGACCCTGAATTTAGCCAATTTCCTCCCCACTGCGTGAAAGGTACAAGCGGTCAGAAACGGGTAGAAGCCACCCGAATTGCCGAAGCACAGATCCTGCCCAACACCCCAAGCGACTTCAACCCCGAAGAAAGTCAGGCCCTGGTGCTCGAAAAAACAGTCTTTGATATCTTTGGCAACCCCAATGCCGAAGCTGTATTTCAAGCTTGGGCCCCAGAACGCTGCTATGTCTTTGGCGTCGCCACCGATTACTGTGTGCGTGCCGCAGCTCTGGGCCTGCGCCAGAGAGGCTATACCGTCACCGTGATCGAAGATGCAATCAAGGCAGTGACCCCTGAAGGCGAGGCCCGCACCCTTGAAGAAATGAGGGCCGCTGGCGTACACTTTGCGAAGCTCGAACAAGTGCTGGAGGAAACAAAATGAAAGTCGCGATTGCTCAAATCAACACCACGGTAGGGGCCCTCAAGGCCAATACTGAGAAAATGCTGGATCTGATCGAAAGGGCCCGTGAAGCACAAGCTGATCTGCTGATGTTTCCAGAGCTGGCGATTACAGGCTATCCCCCCATGGATCTGCTCGATCGCGAAAGCTTTGTCGAGGCCAATCTGGAATGTCTCGACAGCCTGCGCAAAGCCAGTCATGGGCTGCATGTGGTGGTCGGTTTTGTCGATCGCAACCTGACCAACAAAGGCAAAAAACTCTTCAATGCCGCAGCGATGCTTCACAATGGCAAAATCACCTCGATTCACCACAAAACACTCTTACCGACCTACGATGTTTTTGACGAAGATCGCTATTTCGAACCTGCCGATCTGGTCACGCCGGTCAATCTGCTCAGCCACCACGCTGGCGTTTCAATCTGTGAAGATCTCTGGAACGACTCCGATTTCTGGAGCCGCCGTCTTTATCTCAGCGATCCAATTGAAAGCCTGGCCCGCCAGGGCATGGATCTTCTGCTCAATATCTCAGCTTCACCCTTTCATACCGGCAAGCCCCAACTGAGACTCTCCATGGTTCAGGCTGCCTGCCGCAAATACAAGCTGCCTGCGATCTATGTCAATCAGGTCGGGGGCAATGATGGGCTGATCTTTGACGGTCACAGCTTTATTGTCGATGCCGAAGGCCACCTGGTCTGGATGGGCAAAGGCTTTGAAGAAGAATTTACGGTTCTGGAGCTGGAAGCGCTTCGAGCCCTGCCTGATTTTCACTGGGCCGAAGACATGGCCATGATTGAACAGGCGCTGGTTTTGGGTACCCGCGATTATCTGCACAAAACCGGTTTCAAAAGCGCAGTCTTGGGCCTCAGTGGCGGAATCGACTCTGCAATTACCGCCGCAATTGCAGCCCAGGCCTTGGGGCCTGAAAACGTGCTGGGCATCGCCATGCCTTCGCAGTATTCTTCAGAAGGCAGTGTCACCGATGCCGAAGCCCTTGCCAAAAACCTGGGCGTTCAATACCGTGAAATTCCCATCCGCCCTATGTTTGACAGTTTCCGTGAAGCCCTGGCCCCTGCTTTTGAGGGCAAAACCGAAGATGTAACCGAAGAAAACCTCCAGGCCCGTATCCGGGGCAACCTGCTGATGGCGCTCTCAAACAAATTTGGTCATTTGCTCTTAACCACGGGCAATAAATCGGAAATGGCAGTGGGCTACTGCACCCTCTATGGCGATATGTGCGGCGGGCTGGGTGTGATTGCCGACTTGCCCAAAACCTGGGTTTATGAGCTGGCGCGCTATATGAACCGCAAGGGCGAAGTCATTCCCGAAAACACGATTACCAAACCGCCCTCTGCTGAACTGAGACCGGATCAAACCGACCAGGACAGCCTGCCCCCTTACGATATACTCGACGGCATTCTCACCGCTTATATCGAAGAGCACAAAAGCAATGCCGAGATTTCAGAACTGGGCTATGACCGCGAAGTCGTGGATTGGGTGATTCGCAAGATCAACTTCAACGAATACAAACGCCGCCAGGCCCCTCCGGGGCTTAAAGTTACACGCAAGGCCTTTGGCCAAGGACGTCGCTATCCGATTGCCCGTGGCTACGACGGCGCATAAAAAAGCCGCTTCAGCTTAGACTTATCAAAAAGCCCCCCCTGTTTAAACAGAGGGGGCTGAATCTATGCTGTAACCTATTTAGCAGCTTTCATAATGCCCGCGCCCAGATTTTCCCATTGGCCTTCCTGCAGACCGGTATAATTGCCGATCGCATTCTGAACCGGGGTAATCACACTGCCATTTGAGGCCTCATTGCGACCATTGACACGGAATTGAATCTGGTTGCTGCCTCCTTTGGTCAGGGTAAAGGTATTGGTGGCTTCACTGGTAAAGAAATGATCGGCACTGCCATCGCCATCCTTATCATAGGGGCGCACCTTGACCTGCACTTCATTTGGAGAGGATTTAATATCTTCAATTCTGACCCAATCATATCCGCCTTCGCCACTGCCAGGGCCAGGAATATCGATGCGCAGCAAATCGCCCACCTGGGGGGTGCCCTGTTTGGGATTGCCCTTGGCATCGGTCAGTTGAAAATCGGCTCCCGTCATGCTGTCGGCGGTTTTACCCCAATTATTTACATCCAGAAATGCCGCTTTGGCCTTGTCCCAATCGCCATTGCCATTGACCGCCACATTGGTCTGATAGCCGTCATTGGTCTGGGCTGGGATATTGTCTGGCAAGGTATGGGTCTGACCATCTGAATACTGATTGCTGACCTTGGTTCCAGCCGGAAGAAAGCTGACCTGTTTGGGGTCAAACTCCATCAAATCCTTGGTGACATTGAGCGACTGTCCATTGGCTGTGACTTTAAAATCCTGCTTATTGCGCAGGCGGTCAAGGACCTGGGCTTCGCCCTCATCAATCTTGCCATCGGAACCCATGGCATTTTCAATTTTTTCGATATTGCTGTTGCTGATGCCATCCCGGCCATAAACAACACCCGTCGAAACACTTTTTATCGTATCAAAAACATTCTTATTAACATTGATGCTTCCCATTGATTCACTCCTGAGAACAGATTCAGATAAACTCAAAGATCTTTGCAAGTATTCGTATAGATGATCATACCCTGTTTGGAACAAAAACTAACAAACTTTCGGAAATAATTTTAAAAATAAGTGTTCAAGGAAAAAATCAAAGTGCTAGATCTGTTCTGCACACCAACGCCGCCAGACCTCACGATAGCGGGCCTCAATCGCACGCGCATAGCCCCGGCTGTCACAAAGTGTTGAAGCAAAGAGTTTCTGGCGCAAACTTTGACGGTAATTGACAAGACGTATCCGATCCTGCGCCAGCGCCAGAACTTTTCGAATATAGTCTTCGCGATTCTGCGCCACAAGCTCAGGTTGCCCCAGCGGATAGAGAATACAGGCTCCCGCACGGGTTCCTTCAGCCAAAGAGATCACGGGAACCCCCATCCAGAGCGCTTCAAGCGTACTGACCCCGCCATTATAGGGAAAGGGATCAAGCGCCAAATCGATTTGACGGTACCACGCCACATGCTCAGCATGCGAAGTTTTACCCGCGAGCACAAGACGTTCAGGCGCCAGGCCCAGAGCTTCAAAACGAGAGCGCAAAAGCTTTGCAAACTCAGGATTTTCCAAACCCCGGAATTTCAGCGCCAAACGCCCTGTTGGTAAACGCTCAAGAATTTCAGCCCAGGTTTCAATCAAGGCCTGGTTGAGTTTAAAGCCTTCATTGCCCGAACCCAGGGTCACCCCATCAGATTGCAGACAGGGAGGGTCACTCAGAGGAGCATTCACCAAAGTAAACGGCGGCTGCCAATGCAAAAGATGCGGCAAATAAACCACCGTTTCTGAATAAAAAGGTGCACGCTCAGGCGGAACCAGCCAAATATCCGAAAACTGGTAATCCATACGTTTCAAGCCACTGGTCCAGCCAAATCCCAAGCCACCGATCTGAATCGGAGCTGGCTTGCGGGCAAAGACCTCAAGCCGATGGCCTGTGGTATGCCCAGAAAGATCGACCAGAATGTCTATTTTATCCATTTGAATGCGGTCGGCCAGTGCCTCATCGCTCAAGTCATGCACTTCGCGCCAAAGACCGAAACATTTGCGCATCCGTTCTGTCCAGGCATCGTTCCGTTCTGAATTGGAATAGGCAATCCAGTCAAAATCACGCTGCTGATGCGCCTGAAAAAGACCCAAGAAAATAAAACCCGCTGAATGCAGATTAAAATCGGCAGAAAGATAAGCAATCCGCAGCCGACGCTCTGGGTCTGGAAGCGTAGAAAGGCGAGAAACAGGCACAGCCGCTTCTAAAGCGGTTCCCCAATCACAAAAGGGCTGAAAACGTTGCGCATCCTCAAGGTCAGGCAGAAAGAGGAAAAGTGAACGCAAACCCGTTTGGTAATCCTGATTCAAAGGGCGCAGTTCGCAGGCTTTTTGATGGTGTTTCAAAGCTTTTTCAGGTTGGCCGTTGATACGCAAGAGACTGCCCATTGCAAAATGCAGACACGCCAAAGACGTGTTTTCAAAATCCACTTGCAGCAAAACCTGGTAAAGACTGTCGCGTTGATCTGAAAGCAGCCAACGGTTCAACAAAGCAGCCAGGTTCTGTTCCAGACTTTCAAGCTCAGGACGCAGTTCCCAGGCTCTGAGCAAGAGCTGAAAAGCTGAAAGCCAGTTGCCCAATTTTTGATACAGATTGCCTAAATTATTCAAAACAGCAAAGTGCTCGGGTTCTATTTCAAGCGCCGCATGAAAACAGGCAAGGGCTTCACTGGTTTTTGCCTGAGAGCGCAGAGCAGCCCCTAAAATATTCAAAAGATCGGCATTTTTGCCCAATTCAAGGGCCTGTAACAAGAAGTGTTCGGCCTGAGAAAACTGCCCCTTGAGCTGCGCCAGCAAACCTCGCTGCTGCAGAGCAAACTGACGGGGTTCAGGGGGCAAAGGATTTTCCAAAGCCTGCTGATAAAGCAGATCAGCTTGTTCTGACTGCCCCGTCTGCTGCAAAGCCCAGGCCTGCTCCAGCAAATTTTGTATTTCAGGCGAAAAATCGGTTACCATGAAAAAACCTATTCAAGCGAGAGTGAAAACCTTGCCTTTCATCATCCTTTTGAACGCCTTTGAGACAGATTCCCCTTCGCTTCTTTTTCTCTTCAAGCATATGACACAAGGGGGGGTCTTTAGACACTATTTTACCGTATTGAAAGGGCGTCCTCTTTTGGGGATCTTGCTCCTGATCAGTCTCGGCTTAATCTGTGGATGTTTATTCTTAAGCCTGCTGGCTGTGTTTACACACCTCAAACAAAACCTGCAAACCCAGCGAGAGCAAGCCTTTTCAAAGCAAATTCAACCTTTACTGACAGCTTTTCTGTTTCAGAATTTGCCCGCCCAAGCGATTTGGAAACAGGTCTCCCGACATTCAGAAAAGATCTTTCTCGATCTACTTTACCAATACCATCAACGCTTAAAAGGCCAGGCAAAAGAGAGCTTGGGCCTCTTGGCTGAACCCTACCTGCAAGATTTAAAGGCTCAGTTTCAAGATCGCCAGATTTATGTTCGGGCCCGGGCTCTCAAACTGGCTGCGCTCTTTCAGGAGCAGCGCTTTGTTCCTGAACTCTTGCAAGGTCTTGAGGATCCATCCCCTGTGGTGGTGCTGATCTGTTTTCAAATCCTCAGTCAACCCCAGCACCCCGACATACTTCAGCCCCTGATCAAAAGCCTGAAAAAACTTGAAAATCTTTCAGCTGTCTATATCGCCTCCTTATTGGCGCGCAAGGGCCTCTCCCTGGCCCCCGACCTGAGAGCGCTCTTTTCAAATCCCGCAGAAAACATAAGAATCCGCATCATTGCGGCCAAGACCCTTTTGTATCTCCATGATTTACAAAGCATCTCCCTGGCCTTGGAAATTCTCAAACAGGAAGAGCACCTCGATATTATCGTGCCCGCCCTCAATCTGATTGAAAAACTCAGCCCTGAAGATGTTTCCGAGCAAATTCTGCCCTTCGCGCAATCGCCGCAATTCGCAATCAGGGCCTACGCCCTGCGTACCCTGGCAAGCCTCAACAAGGTGCAGCACAGTGAACTCTTTGTCAGGGCCTTGGAAGATGCCTCCCCTTGGGTCACCCGGCAGGCAGCCCTGGCCCTCAAAAACACGGGCCAGGAAGAACGCCTGAAAACCATCTCCCTTTCTGGCTCGCCTGCGGCAGAAATCGCCAAACAAACCCTTGAAACTCTCTGAATGAAAATTTACAGCGTGATCCTTTATTGTTTGAACACCCTGGTTCTGCTCTATTTTTTTCTGCTCAATTCAACCTATCTGATGACCTGTATCCTGGCCTTTTTTAAACTCAAAGATTACCGTCACCAACTCCAATTGATACAGACTCAGGAATTGTTGAGTATGACCCATATCCCCTCGATCAGCATTATTGCGCCAGCCTATAATGAAGCTGCCACTTGTGTCGAGGCCATTCACGCCCTGCTGAATCTGGAATATCCAGAATACGAAATTTTACTCATTAACGATGGCTCCAAAGATCAAACCTTAGAAATACTCAAACAGGCCTTTGATTTACATCCCGTTGCCGTGGTACCCATGGCCGATCTCGTGACCCAGCCTGTCAAACAGGTCTATAAAAGTCGGAATTACCCCCTGCTCTGGGTGATTGACAAAGAGAATGGCGGCAAAGCCGACGCCCTGAACGTGGGTTTAAATTTTTGTCACCATCCACTTTTTTGTGCGATTGATGCCGATACATTAATTGAAAGAGACGCGCTCTTGAGAATTGTCAGGCCCTTTCTTGAAGATTTCAGCACCGTCGCAGCCGGAGGAATTATCCGCATCATCAATGACTGTGAAGTAGAAAAAGGCAAAGTCAAGAAAATCGTTTTGCCGCATAATTTTTGGGCCCGCATTCAGGTGCTTGAATATTTACGCGCCTTTCTCGTGGCAAGGGTGGGGTGGGATACCCTCAACGCACTCTTGATTATTTCCGGAGCGTTTGGACTGTTTAAACGTTCAATGGCAATTGAAGTGGGGGGCTATGATACCCAAACGGTGGGTGAAGATATGGAACTGGTGGTGCGCATGCACCGCCACTGCCGCGAAGAAAAAATACCCTACCGGATTTCGTTTGTTCCCGACCCTGTGGCCTGGACAGAATGCCCTGAAGACTTGAAAATGCTCAGTCGCCAACGCGAACGGTGGCAAAGAGGTCTGACTGAAGTCATGTTCAAACACAAAGTTTTTCTCTTTCAGAAGCGCTATGGAATATTGGGATGGCTGGTCTTTCCCTATTTTTTCATATTAGAAACCTGGGGCATTCTGCTCGAATTCTGCGGTTATTTTTTCTTTTTGATTTCAGCCTTGCTGGGAAAACTTTCCTTGGAGTATATGCTCGCTTTTTTCAGCCTGGCTTTTTTATATGGTCTACTGATCTCTTTCATGGCTCTGTTTCTCGAAGAGTTTATCTTTTATCGCTACCGAAGCCTGTGGGATATCGCAGAACTGCTTTATATCTCGCTGGCTGAAAATTTTGGCTTTCGCCAACTGTCTTCCTACTGGCGTTTTAAAGGCACCCTGAAAACCCTGCTGGGCATCCAAGGCCAGTGGGGAAAAATGGAACGCAAAGGTTTTCAAAAAAAGTCTGAAACTCAGGCCAAATAACGTTGCATTCTGCTGATCAGCTCTTCTGGCGAAAAGGGTTTGGTCATAAAGTCATTGGCCCCTCCCTTTAACCCCTGAACCACATGGGATTCATTGCCCAAGGCAGTCAAAATCATCACGGGCAATTGCTCAGCAGAATACTGCTGGCGCAGGTCTTTCAAAACACTGAAACCATCTTTGCCTGGCATTTTGAGATCCAAAATCAGCAAATCTGGCAGAGATTTTTGCAGCGCGGGCAAGACCTGATCGCCATCCGAAACCTCTGCAAAGGCATAGCCTTCCTGTTCAATTCGAAAACGCAGAATCGAGGCAATTAAAGGATCATCATCGGCCAGAAGAATACGTTTGACTGTCTTTTTAGGCAAACCTGTTTCCGCCCGCATAAAGACCCCAGGAGAAATTTCCAAGGCTTTCTGATTGAATTGTTCCTGAAGTTTAATCAGTTGAATTTCAGGATCTTCACGCGTAAATTCAGCCAAGGCGACCTTGATCAAAGAGGGGATCTGAAACTCAGACGCAACAGAAATCAGGCTCTTTTGAAAAGACTGAATAAAAATCAACAACTGCTCAGAACTGACTGCTTTTCGAAACAATAAAACAGAGGGCCCGGCCAAACCCACAGGAAAATCCTGGGGCAAGATTTCAGCTCTGAGCATTTTTACCCAGAGCTGCACCTGCTCTGCTGAAAGACCCGACCCTTGAAATAAAGCAAAAGCTCCCCGCTCTGGACGCTGCTTGCGCAAGAAAAGCAAAAAAGAAGACATCGTCGGCAAACCTGTCAAAGGTTCAATCTGTTCAAACTCTGCAGAAGCACGCACAAGACTCAAGGGTTGGCGGATCTTGCTTACCAATTGCTCTAGATCAACCGGTTTGGGCATAAACAGATCAACTTCAGGAGTTTCAGCAGCATCAAATGAACTTGAACCCGCCAGCAGAATAATTTGGGCCTGAGAGGTTTCTGGGCGCAGACGCAGTTCATGAACCAAACGGCGACCGTCTAAATCTGGCAGAACCAAATCCGTGATAATCACAGCATAGGCAGTCTGAATAATCTGAAGCCAAACTTCACTGGCCGTAGAAACCTGATCGCAAAGCCATCCCTCAGCATGTAAACGGTGCTGAATTAAATGCCTGAGATCAGGATCTTTTTGCACCAAGAGAATACGGTGCTGGGGAAGTGGGTCTTCAACCAGCACATGACGTTTTAAAACCAGAATCAGATTCCCCAAAGCATTGCTGATTTCATCCGGCGCGGCATGTTCAACGGTTTTGGCAGCTTGAGAAATATCCGAAAACCCGTAGGTGCCTCCTGAGCCCGACAAAGCATGGGCAATGCTCCTCAATTGAGCCAAATCATGCTCAAAGGCCTGAACAGACTCCAGAACAGCCAAAACATCACGCAGGGTCTGGCTCACAATCTGCGTACCTGATTTTGCTTTTAATCCCGGCGCATATGCCAGAAAGTTCAATACGGCGAGGATTTTCTCTGGCAAAACTTGGGGCTCAGCCAGTAATGCCCGATTCGCTAAACTTACAAGTTCAGGATAGGCCACAGCTTTTTGAAGCCCTGTCAGAATCTGATACAGAGAACGCAGAGCGTTTTCCCGTCTCAAAAGAGTTTGATAAAGCGGCATCAAACCTTCTATGCGTTGTTGAAGACGCCGACGGTAGTAATTCTGAAGTTCGGGATCTGAAAAGCTCATTCCAATTCCTGTTGAAACCCATTCCAAATTTTTTCAATCTGCCCCTTTAATAGAGAGGGTTCAAAAGGCTTGGTAATCACACCGAGTACCCCCTGCCGTTTATAATCTTCAATTTCATGGGCCTGTGCTTTGGCGGTCATAAACACGACAGGTAAAGCCGCAAATTCAGGATTTTCACGCATATGGCGTAGAACCGTGAGCCCATCCATTTCAGGCATCATCATATCCAAGAGCACAAGTTGCGGTTGAAAAACCGGTATTTCCGCTAAGGCCTGTTTCCCGCTTGCGCAAACAGCGACCTGATACCCCCCTAATTTTTGCAGGATCATTTTTGCAATAAACTGAATATCCTGATCATCTTCAACCAGCATCACTTTTTCTAATCTACTCATTCCATCACGCTCCTTAAAAGCTGGCAAATCAAAATAAAAGCTCGTTCCCTCACCCAAATGAGATTGAATGCATGACAGGGTTTTCCTTCGCGGATAGATCTCCACACAGCTTTCAAACAAAAAAAGAACATTCAACTTTGCAGAAGGTATTATACAATAGCCAATACAAGCTACTTCACAAAGAGAGGCTGCGCTTGAATCCCTTCACTGCCGCAGTTTAATATCTGCTACGCTCAAGGGCAAAGACAAAGTAAAGGTGCTGCCTTTGCCCACCTGACTTTCAACATAAATTTCTCCCCCCAAAATATGTGCAAACTGGCGACTCAGGGGCAATCCCAAACCCGAGCCCCCATATTGAGCAGACACCGTTTCATCGGCTTGAGAAAAAGCGCCAAATATATTCGCAGTTGTTTCAGCCGAAATTCCAATGCCATTATCCTGAACAGAAAAAAAGATTTGCTTTTCATCTGCCGAAACACGCAAACAGACACGCCCATTTTTAGTGAATTTTAAAGAGTTTGCTAATAAATTAAAAAGAATTTGCTTTAATTTTTGTTGATCCGTATAAAACGAAAGCTCAGCCAGGTCAGCGGGCAGTTCAAGCACCAATTCGTTGGCATTTTTTAATTTCAAAGGCGCAAGCGCAGAGCAAACCCGATTTAAGAACAGGGGAAAATCTATCTTTTCAATAAAAACCTTCATTTTACCGGCTTCAATTTTAGCCAGGTCAAGCAAATCGTTGACCATACAGAGCAAATCCTGGCCCGAAGCCAAAATTTGGGAGATATCCGCTTGGGTATTCTGAGGCAGGCTGGTTTCGTCTGCTTCGTCAAGCAAAAGTTCACTGAAACCAATAATCGCGTTTAAAGGCGTACGAAACTCATGACTCATTTGAGAAAGGAATTCACTCTTGGCTTGAGAAAATTTTTCAGCCCGTTCTTTTTCCTGTTTCAGCTCGCGAGCCCGAACATGCAAATCGAGCAAAGCTGTCACCTGGCGTGAAAGCGCTTGTAAAGCGAAAACCTGTTGGGAAGTCAACTCACGGGAAACCCTATCAATCACACAGAGAGCCCCCAAGATAAAGCCTTCTTTACTTTCAATCTGTGCCCCCGCATAAAATCGCAGCAAAGGCTCCTCTAAGACCAAGGCATTCTCAGCAAAACGCGGGTCTTCCAGCGCATTTTCAACAATCAAGGGCCTGTTTTGAAGAATCGCATGGGCACAAAAGGCCAGGTCCCGAGAGGTTTCTTTCACTGCCAAACCCGTAACGGCTTTGAACCACTGCCGATCCCGATCGACAAAACTAACGGCAGCAATCGGCGTTTGACAAATTTGAGAAGCCAGCAAAGCGAGGTCATTCCAAACCTGCTCTTCAAGCGTATCCAAAATCTGATAATGGTAAAGATTTTCAAGACGTTCAGCTTCATTGGAGGGCAAAGGTGCATTCATGGGCGATTCTCACAGTCAAAGGCAAACAGAGTTAATTCATGCAGGTTCACAGATCTTTATTATAGGCTGGCGAAGAATGAACTGGATTTGATTTGGCAAAATTTCTAAAATTCAGCAGCAAAGCAGCACTTAAACCCGCCGGTTAATGCCATTCAAAAGCCAAAGCCCCAAAAGTGTTGAAAGCGTAAACATGCCGATACTGATCAAGGGCAGCCCCAAAAGTTTGGGGCCACTGGGAATCGCCAAAGTGATCGCCGAACTGACACTCAGGCCACAGACCAGCAAACCGGCGGCAATCCGATTGCCCAATTGCCGCAGGGAGCTTTCAAGCCCTTCCAAATTGCGGTGTTCGTTGATCACCTGCAGACGGCCACTGTTGAGATTGATGAAAAAATCATCCAGTTGGCGGGGCAAAGAAGTCAGCAGGGAACTGAGTTCCAACCCCACCCGTGCCATATCGCGCACGGTAAAGGTCTGCAGAAACTGGTTTTTAATCGCCTGCACCACAAAGGGCTCAGCAGCCTGAATCAGAATATAGTCGCGGTCGAGCTGGCGACAAATCCCCTCGGTCGTGATTAAGACCCGCAAAAGCGTAATAAAAATGCCTGGCAATTGGATATGGTAGTGCATGGTCATATCCAGAATATCCTGCAAAATCTTGCCGACACGCACCTCTCGCAGAGGGCGGCCCAGTGTGGATCTGAGAATATGGTCAAGATCCTGGGCAAACTGCTGGCGGTTGATATCAGGGGGAGCCTTGCCAAACTCCATGATCCGCTCAGTGGCCCGACGTGAATCAAACTTAATAATTGCCAACAGAAAATCAATCAGAATCGTGCGAGAACGGGGGTCGACCCGACCCACCATGCCAAAATCGAGCAAAACCAAGCGCATATGCCCCAGTTTGGGGTCAAAAACCAGCAGCAGATTGCCCGGGTGGGGATCGGCATGAAAAAAGCCATCGATAAAGATCTGGTGTAAAAAACTATTGGTAATAATCCGCGAAAGGTGTTTGCGCTCTTTATCCAGCGCTGAAAGCTCAGTTTCTTCCTGCTGTTGCATGGCCAGGAGATTTTCAGCCCGGTTGGCGAAAAAAAGCTCAATATTTTCGCCTTCAATAAACTCCATTGCCAACATGCGCAAACTGCAATATTCCCAATAAATATGCGGGGTTTGAACTTCATTCTGCTTGTAAAACTTACGCAGATTCTGGCCAATAATTTCAGTATTGGAGGCCTCTTGAAAGAAATCCAGTTCATTGCGAATCACCGAAGCAAATTCATTGACCATGTCCATGAAATTATAGTTCTTGCCCCAACGCGTACGCTCAATCAAGCCCACCAGATCTTTGAGAATGCGAATATCCGCTTCAACCACAGGCAAAATGCCAGGACGCTGCACTTTGACAATCACTTCTTTTTCTAGATCAGCCTCCAGAATAGAGGCCTTATAAGCCTGCCCCAATGAGCCAGCGGCAATCGGCGTGGTTTGAAAGGAGTGAAAGATATCCTCGACTTTGCGGGCATGCCGGATTTCATGGGCAGGATCGCCACTGGCAATCAAATACTGCTTGCTGTTCCACTCTTCAAGAATCACCTGCTCAATCTGGGGCCAGGGAACAGGCGGCACATTCTGTTGCAGTTTTTTCAGTTCCAGAATATACTCTTCAGGCAATAAATCAGCACGGGTACTGAGCACCTGCCCCAATTTGATAAACGTGGGCCCCAATTGTTCAAGGGTCTGGCGTACCGCTTGAGGAACAGGCAAGGGCGGGGGCTTATCGGAGTCAGCATCGCTGTCAGAAAGCACACTGGTCACCAAAAGTTTGCGCCGCCAACCCCCAGGCAAAAACTCAAACAGCCCCAGGCGCTGCACCAAAACATCCCAGCCATTCTGCAGCAGAATGCCCGCAATTTCGGAACGGCGCTGGCCCCCACTCAGGGGTTCCTCACCCAGAGCAGGCGAGGAATCTAAACGTGCCATGGTTGAGACAAGCGTTCGCTGCGCTCCCAGGCAGAACCCACCAAAGGCCAGCCACGAAGCGCTGTGGTATTCAAACGGGCAGAAAGCTGCCAAGCAGGCACTTCAGCTTCAGGCGCGGCTGAATCAAGGGCCTGAAGCTGACGCTCAAGCACGACGCAAGCGGCAGCCAAAGCCGCCAGTTCTAGATCGCTGGGTTGCCCCCTCAAAATTTCGAGATTGAGACTCATAGGGGAATATTTCCATGTTTGCGTTTGGGGCGGGCCTCGCGCTTGCTATGGTTCATCTCCAGCGCACGAATCAAGGTATGGCGGGTTTGAGCGGGTAAAATCACGTCATCAATATAGCCTCTACCGGCTGCCACATAGGGATTGGCAAAGGTTTGCTTATATTCCTCGGTCAGTTTGCGCGCTTCTGCCTGGGGGTCTTCTGCCGCTTGAATCTGGCGGCGAAAAATAATCTGAACAGCCCCATCTGAACCCATGACTGCAATTTCAGCCGTGGGCCAGGCAAAATTCATATCCGCGTGCAAATGCTTGCTGCACATCACGTCATAGGCTCCACCATAGGCTTTGCGAGTAATCAGAGTAATTTTGGGAACACTGGCTTCAGCATAGGCATACAAGAGTTTGGCTCCGTGCCGGATAATACCGCCATGTTCCTGTTCGCGCCCAGGTAAAAAGCCGGGTACATCGACAAAGGTAATCAAGGGAATATTGAAAGCATCACAAAAGCGCACAAAGCGCGCGCCCTTCACAGAGGCGTCGATATCAAGCGTACCGGCCAAAACCATGGGCTGATTGGCCACCAAACCCACGGTTTTGCCTGCCATACGGGCAAAGCCGGTGATTAAATTGCCTGCATGCGCGGGCTGCACTTCAAAGAATTCGCCCTCATCCACCACGCTGTTGATGATGGTGTGCATATCATAGGGCTTGTTGGGATTATCGGGAATAAAGGTATTTAAAGCTTCGTCTTCACGCTCGAGGGGATCTGCACAGGGGTAGACAGGGGCATTGTCGAGATTATTGGGCGGCAAAAAACTCATCAAATAGCGCACATTTTCAAGACATTCGGCTTCATCCGGAAAAGCAAAATGGGCAACACCACTCAAGCGGGTATGGGTATCCGCCCCCCCCAAAGCTTCGAAGGTGATTTCTTCACCCGTGACTGCCTTGACCACGTCGGGCCCGGTAATAAACATATGGCTGGTGCCTTCAACCATAAAGGTAAAATCCGTAAGTGCCGGAGAGTAAACTGCCCCTCCGGCACAGGGCCCCATAATCACAGAGATCTGAGGAACCACCCCCGAAGTATGGACATTGCGGTAAAAAATATCCGCATAGCCTGCCAGACTGACCACACCTTCCTGGATACGGGCGCCGCCTGAATCGTTAATGCCAATCACCGGGGCGCCATTCTGCACGGCAAGATCCATAATCTTACAGATTTTTTCTGCAAAAACTTCTCCCAAAGACCCCCCAAAAACTGTAAAATCATTCGAAAAAACATAGACCGGGCGGCCATGAATTTTTCCCCAACCAGTAATCACACCATCGCCCGGAATTTTTTTATCTTCCATGCCAAAATTATCACAGCGGTGCACGGAAAACTTATCAAACTCAACAAAAGAACCGGGGTCTAAAAGCAGCTCCAGGCGTTCACGGGCCGTTTTCTTGCCCTTGGCATGTTGCTTTTTCAGTGCCTGCGCTTCACTGTTTTGAATCTCGTCGTGAAATTTCTGAAGGGTCGCGATTTTTTCCTGGGTTGAATCGGTCATGATGCTTGTGCCTGTTTAGTAATTGTTCAGTTTGGGAGTCATTTTGAACAATGTATTCTAGCATATTCCGTTCTTCAGACAGGGCTGAGCAGACAGTATCTTTCCTTTGCGCAGTGGAGCGAAAAGCAGAAGGCGCAGATACAGACGTATTTACAGGCTATAATAAAGTAAAAGCGATGCTGCCCATCTCAAATCTCAAGGAACTGCCCGCCATGAAACCCATTTCATCTCTCAATCTTTTACTGATCTGTTTGCTTGCTGCCTGTCAAACGACACAACAACCCCTTGCCAATCCTTCTCCGACGCCATCTCCAACCCCCTCTCCCCTGCCAACAACCGTTCAAGCGTCTCCCCTACCCAGCCCAAGTGCAACCGTTTCAGCCACCCCCAGCCCAGAACCCACAGAATTTCCAACCGTTCTGCCCATGCCCAGTTCTGTTCCGCAGGTTGCATCCACACCACGTCCCACCCCCACCCCAAAACCCAGTATCCCCCCTGATCCGATCGAACTGAACAAACTAAACATCACAATTCAAACATATTTAAGCGCAGTCAACCAACAGGATCTGAATGGTTTGACTCAAACCCTCAGCAATAACAATGTCTACTCAAATCAGGTCAAAGCGATGGGGAATACCTACTTCAACAAATTCCCCTATCCTCTCCCGCTTAAATTTATTGGTTTCAGCTCCCTTTCAAGTTTGAATGCGACCACCCGCAATGTCATCGCAGGCGCTGATCTCTACAACAATAACAAGAGCTATCCCATCAAATTGGGCTTTATCAAAGTCAACGATAACTGGTTAATTGATACCATCTATATGCCCAAAACCATTTCCGCTCCCTCCCCTTAATCCCTCAGAAAACTTCAAAAAAAAAACTGAATCAAGTATCTCTCTTAAGTGAAATCCAGCGGGATGAACAGAGAGAGGCTGCCTTTGCAAGCTATCCGCGCTATAATCAATCTGCAACTTCATTCAAGCTGGAGGCCCCCTTATGAAACGTCTAAGTCTGTCTCTGATCCTGGCATTGAGCCTGCAACCTGCCCTTCAGGCAGAAACCCTACAGGAGCTCAGTCACTCTCCGATTGAAAAAGTCACGGCCTATCAAGGCCAAGGCATTGTCAGCCGAGAAGCAAAAACCACCCTCAAAGCGCCTGGCGATTACCGTCTACGTATCAGTGATATTCCGCTGAATATCGTCGGCGATTCTCTGCACGTCAAAGCCTTGGGCAGCAACAATATCACCATCCATACTGTTCAACTCATGCCTTTGCCCCCCGGCCAGGAAAACAGCGAAACACAGAAATTACGCGTTCAACTCAAAGATTTGGAAAATAAGCTGGCCAAACTTGAAAACACCCATCAACTTAACCAACGCTCTCAGCAATGGCTCAACAGCTATTGGTCTCAGGTCTCAAACAAATCAACTGCCTATCCACAACCTGCGGAATGGCAAAAAACGCTGGATTTTCTCAGCCTCAATCAAGGCCGGATTTTAGAAAGTGAAACCCAAGTCAACGCTCAGAAACAGGTTTTGCAAATCAAACTGGCCGAAGTGCAAAAAAAACTTGCCGAACAAACCAGCCGTATGCAGAACAAAACCCAGGCTGCAGTGGTTTATTTCACAGCAAAGACAGCGGGAGAAATCAACTTTCAATTGAGTTATCTGATCGCAGGCATTCATTGGACGCCCTCCTATGATGCCCGCCTGGATGAAAAAGCAGGCAAACTCTCTCTGACCTATTACGGAGATTTGGTTCAACAAACAGGAGAAAGCTGGAACGATGTTGAACTCAGCCTCTCCACATCTGCCCCGCAATTAAATGCCGCCGTGCCCCTACTCGAACCCTGGGTAATTACCGATCGCATGCCCGCCCTTGAACAGAATCGTCAGATGCTGAATGGGCCTGCCAGCCAGTTCCGCGATGAGGCTCCCATGGAAGCCGAAACGAGCAGTTCAGAAGAAGATCTCGACGGCTCCGGTTATGCCGAAAGCGAAGTTCAAACCCAAGGGCTTTCTGTCATTTTTGCCATTCCGCAAAAGGTAAGCATTGAAAGTTCTCCCCATGCCCGCCGGGTAGCCATTGCCACCCGCAGTTTCAAATTTGAACCGGAGTATCAGGTTGTTCCCAAACTTTCCCGCCGGGTTTATATGCGCGCCCGTTTCCGCAATACAGGCGATTTACCCCTTTTGGCAGGCCAAATCCGAAATTACGTCGATCTCGACTATACAGGCACCAGCCAGATTCCCTTGGTGCGCCCCAATGAAGAAGCCAGCTTGAATTTCGGCATTGATGAAAATATTCGGGTTCAGCGCCGTGAAGGAACCGATCAAAACAGTTTAATCGGTCTGATGCGCGATACCCGACGCCGTGAAATGAGCTACGAAATTGAAGTCTCAAACTATAAAAGCAAACCCGTCAAAGTCATGGTCTGGGATCATTTGCCCTTGATCCGTCACGATCAGATTCGTCTGCAGGTGCTGAATATTCAACCCAAAGCCCAGGAACAGACCAAAAATAATTTATTGCGCTGGGAACTTGAGCTTAAACCCCAAGAAAAGCAGATTATCAAGGTTTCCTATGCCGTAGAACACCCTACCAGCCTTGAGGTCTACAGCAATTTTACCAACGAAATTCAAAGCCCCCGGCGCAAGAATATGCAAAGGCAACAATACGAAAAGTTTTAAGACTTTTCTAAGGCCAAGCGCGCCATAAACTGTGCCTGCCCCAGCTCAAAAGCCTCACGTCCTTCAGCTGTCAGCCAGGGATACAAGAGACCCAGCAAAAGCTCAGTATAGTGCAGCAAGCGTTGAGGTTCAGCATCATCGCGCAGAATCGTGGCTTCGCTCATCCAGGCATTGCCAACAATAAAATAATGCTCAACCAGGCGACTAAAGGCCGGGCTGTCTAAGGGCAGCAAAGCCCAGCCACGGGCATTCAAGAGCTTAAAAATCTGCCTTAATTCGGCCTGGCGAACTTCCTGCAAAGCCCTGAAATGGGCTTTGATTTCAGGATACGTTCGCATAATACTGACAAAATCATGCATCAGAAACTGATAGCGGTATTGTATTTCCAGCATTCGGTAGGTTTTTTGAAACGCATCCAAAAAACTGAATTCACGCACCTGCAAAGCACGTAAAGTTTGATCAAATTCGACCACCAACTGCTGATAAAGCGCCATCACCAAGTCCTGCTTATGTGGGAAATGGTAACAGAGATGCCCTTGGCTGATCCCCAAAGCCAGAGCTATTTGGCGGGTAGTGACTTTTTCATGGCCTTCGGCATTGAAAAGCACGAGGGTCTGGGCTAAAATTTTTGCTTTGGTTTTCATAAACTTAGTATACTTGACCTAAAAATAAAATTTTAGTACACTTGACCTAGTAGATTTGACCTAGATTGGAGATTTGACCATGAAAGTTTTGATCGCAGGTGCTGGAATCGGGGGCCTGGGAATGGCTTTGGCCCTTGAAAAATTTGGGATTGAGGCCGAAATATTTGAAGCCGCGCCCGTGCTCAAAGCGGTTGGAGCCGGGCTCTGGGTGGCGCCCAATGGGCTTGAAATTCTCAATCGCATTTCCCCTGAGCTCAAACGCAAGGTACAGGAGGCAGGACAGGAACTCGCCTTTTCAAGCGTTGAAGATCTTCAGGGACACCAACTTTCAGGCTTCAATGCAGCACACTTACGCAGCCGATATGGTGCAGGCCCTCTGGCCATCAAGCGCGCAGATCTGCATCAGATTTTAATCCAGGCACTTAGAAAGACAACCCTGCAAACGGGTAAACGGCTGCAAAGTTTTATCACAGATGAAGATCAAATCGTGCTGGAATTTGAAGACGGCAGCCAAACCAGGGGAGATCTCTTGATCGGAGCTGATGGTCTGCGCTCCAGGGTACGCCAGTCCTTATTCGGAGACATTCCTTTGCGTTACAGCGGTCAAACCTGCTGGCGAGGCCTCGCCCCCCTGCAACTTCCGGCCCCCTGGCAAGGAAAGGGAATGGAACTCTGGGGAGACAAACCAGGCTTAAGAGCCGGCTTCTCTCCGGTTTCAGCTCAAGAAGTTTATTTCTATCTGACCCAGGCGCTCCCTGCAGGGGGAAAAGATAGTCCAGAAACACTCAAAAGTGAACTGCTCAAGGCCTTTGCCGCTTTCCCCCCCCTGATCTCTGAGTTGATTCAGGCCACTCCCCACGAAGCCTTTCTGCGCAATGATCTGAGTGATTTTGTACCCTTGAACCACTATGGCAAAGACCGCGTCTTTCTGCTCGGCGACGCAGCCCATGCCACTACGCCCAATCTGGGTCAAGGAGCCAATCAAGCCCTTGAAAGTGCCTGGGTTCTGGCAGAAAGTCTGGCGCAAAACCCAGAGGATCTGCACAAGGTTTTGCAACGCTACGAAAGCCTGCGCATCCCGCGTGCACGCAGAATTGTTGAAACCTCCTGGAAGATCGGGCAACTCAGCAATCTGAAACGGGGGCTGCGTCTGCGCAATTGGTTCATGTCACACCTACCAGCATCGCTGACTGAAAAGCAATTGCAGGCAGTCTTTCAAATTCCCGCCAGCTGAGTTAAACTCTGTCTATGCCTGAGGACTCAAAAAAAGACCCCAAAATCAATAATAAGTACATCGTCGGTGGAGTTGCCCTGTTTTTGGGCATCGTCATTCTCAGTCAATTCTATTTCCGTCAATTGAGCCCTGAATCGCGTGAATTCCATCGTTTTATTGAGCAAATGCCACTTGAAAAAATTCAAGAAATTCGCATTGAGCCCTATACCGTGCTCTCACTGACCGACCATACACTCGTGATTCGTGACAAGCAACAGATCGCTGAAATTGCATCCGCGCTGCGGCAAGCTCCTGCAATAGGCTTGAATCACCCAGAAGCCAACTGGGTCGCCATTCTGAGAATCATAGCCGACCGCGAATATGGTGGGCAGATTGAAAGCACCCGCAACCAGGGAGTGGTAATGTTGTATGCCAGCAATGTCAGAGGGGGCTGGAATTATGGCTCCTATCGTGCCGACAGCCTGGGCCCGCTCTTAGAGAAACTTGCAAAAACAAATTAAAGTTGCTCACGCCGCCTGGGCAAGCGGTGCAATTTTTGCCAAAGCTTGCTGAGAACGGGACCCATGGGTCTGTCTTTCAGGCAAACCGCTCGAATCTCCCCCTCATACACGCGGTAGCCCTCCATTTGCTCAAAGGGCTGCAACAATCCCTGTTTGAGTTCTGGCTCAATCAAAGCATGGGGCAACATGCCATAACTGCGCCCTGAAAGAATCACCTGCTTCTTGGTATGCACGTCATTCACATACCAATGCTGGCTGAGCGGGTTGATGCCAAAACCGCCGGCAGTGTTCCCATGGCTGCTGTGGGTACGTTCAATCACCTGAATAAACGGGGCGAGCTCCGTCTCAGTCACGGGTGCCACCTGTTTCAGCAAAGGAAAATTCGCAGCCACCATCGTGCTAACCTGAAGACAGGCCACTGGCAGGCTGAGCAAATCCCGCCGGCGTTCGAATCGCGGCTCCCAGCCCATGATCGCCAGATCGCAGTCCTTTTGAAGCAGACGCTCCAGCGAGCCGCCCAATAATTCACAATGAATATGCAATTGCGTACAGGGATATTCCCGATTGGTTTCATGAAAAGCCGCAAGAATCTGCGGCAAAAGATAATAGCCATCCACCGCCAGATGCAGGGCAGGCTCCAGTCCTGTCGCCATTTGGGCGCTGAAACTTTCCAGGTTCTCAATCTCTTTGAGCAGGGGTTGAACCCTTTGATAAAAAGCTTCGCCCTGAGGAGTCAGCACCGGACGATAGCCTTCGCGCGAAAAAAGCGCAAAACCCAGGTGTTCTTCAAGGTTTTGAATCGCACGTGTCACTGCAGGTTGAGTTACATTCAAGACCTCATGGGCAGCTTTGGCAAAACTGCCAGCCTGCACCACCGCCGCTAAGGTTTTTAAATGTTCAAATTTCATTTATTCTCTAAAATCAATAAATAATTATTATAATCTCAATAATAATATCATACTTTTGTTTATATTCTAACGCCCTTTATACTCAGATTATCAAGTTCAAAACGAGGTATCAGAAATGAACAGCACCGCAATGATTCGAAATTCCCGCAAAGGCCTTTTGGCCTTGAATATCGCCCTCTGGTCAGGACAAATTCTCTTGGCCCTGCTATTTGGCATGATTGGAAGCATGAAACTCACAACCCCTCTTGCCACTTTGGTTCAATCCCTGCCCTCTCTGGCTGGAATGCCCGAAGGTCTGATACGCTTGATTGGACTTTCAGAGCTGGCGGGAGCCTTGGGCTTGATTTTACCTGCAGCAACGCGTATTTTGCCCCTGCTCACGCCTTTGGCTGGCCTGGGGCTGACCACCGTCATGGTACTGGCAGCCGCCTTTCACCTGATGCGGGGAGAAATGGCAGGTTTGGCCATGCCCCTCTTGCTGGGCAGCATCAGTTTGCTGATCAGTTGGGGACGCTATCGCTGGTTGCCGATTGAAAAACGCTGACCCCTTTAAAAAGATTCAAGAAAGGATATCGACCATGTCTGTTCAACCCGCACTGTATATTCCCCATGGAGGCGGCCCCTGCTTCTTTATGGATTGGACTTGGGGCCCTGCTGACAGTTGGGATAAACTCGCTGACTGGCTTAAAAACCTCAGACACACCCTGCCCGTGCCCCAGGCGA
This sequence comes from bacterium (Candidatus Blackallbacteria) CG13_big_fil_rev_8_21_14_2_50_49_14, assembly GCA_002783405.1. Taxonomy (NCBI): domain Bacteria; phylum Candidatus Blackallbacteria; species bacterium (Candidatus Blackallbacteria) CG13_big_fil_rev_8_21_14_2_50_49_14. The sequence continues at coordinate 28,467 of PFGG01000084.1, forward strand.
TCGTGGTGGTTTCAGCCCATTGGGAAAATTCTGCCGAAGTCTTGATCACGGGGCATGCCCAGCCCCCCCTACTTTACGATTATTATGGTTTTCCCGAGCATACCTATCAACTGAGCTATCCCGCCCCGGGAGCGCCAGATCTGGCCGGAAAAATTCAAACCCATCTGGCGGCCCAGGCCATCCCTGCGCGGATAGATGCAGAACGGGGCTATGATCATGGGGTCTTTATTCCGCTCAAACTGATCTATCCCGAAGCCCAGATCCCCGTGGTTCAGATTTCACTTCTGGCCAGTCTGGATCCGGCCCGGCATCTCGAAATTGGCAAAGCCCTGGCGCCGCTGCGTGAAGAAGGCGTCCTGCTCTTGGGCAGTGGCATGAGCTTTCACAATCTGCGGGTCTTTGGACAAAACGTGATGGAGCAGTCTCAGGCCTTTGATGCCTGGCTGACACAGACCCTGCAAGCCTCAGCAGAAGAGCGCAACCTCGCTCTGGCAGATTGGGCAAAAGCGCCTTCTGGCCGTTTCTGCCACCCGCGCGAAGAGCACCTGCTGCCGCTGATGGTGGTCGCAGGTGCAGCCGAGAGCGCAAAGGGTGAAAAAGTCTTTACAGACGCGATTATGGGCTCTCAGATTTCAGCCTTTCAGTTCAATTGAGGTTTCTCAATCCGGGTTTGCAGATTTTGGGCCTGGGCCCAGGTCTGCAAAAGCCGGGCACAAAGGGCAAGCGCGGGTTCAAGCTCAGCCTGTCCGCCAAAATCAAAGAAAACCAGGCCCAAATGCTGGGTTTCTGGCCCAATACAGGTACGCTCGGAATCGCTGCTGGGATTGCCAAAAGGCCCCAAAGCGTCACAAAGTACAGGCAAAGCCTCGATATTCAATAAACCGCGCCCCAAGGCGGAGTAAACCATCTCACGCTGGCCACGCTCAAGATGAACCGGAGGCAGAACTTTTGTGAGGTCATAGCCCCCGATCGAATACCCCGTTTCAAGTGAAACCCGATTGATAATATCCACGCAGTTGTTGATGCGATAAAGCCCCTGTCCTTTGCTCAGGCGACGGTGCAAAGCCTCTGCGGAAAGCCGGTAACGGCTGGGATCCTGCCCCAGCGCTTTGTAAGCTCTGCGGGCCGCGTTGAGGGGAGGCAAGGCGTGAATCAAGGTATTGTCCCAAGCCGCTTTTTCGACCAGCAGGGATTCAGTCTCTTGCCAAAAAGCTTCAGGTGAAGCCTCAATCTGAACCTCTGCTCCCAGAAGCCCCAGACGCAAAGCAGGGCAGGCCTTAAGTACCGTTTCAGAAACAGTGATGGCGTCAAACATCCCCATTCTCTCCTCACAGGTTTTACATTCAGAATACAAAAAAAGAAACCAGCCCAGGAAAATTTCCTGGGCTGAAAAAAATATTTTTCAGGTCTAATCGAGCGCCTGAAAACGCTCCATATTCTTGATCAGGGTTTCAAATTCAGGTTCTGACAACATCTTGATATACACCATGCTGTCGAGCCGCTCTTCCCGTTCTTCATCACTCTGTGTCAGCATGCTCATAAAAAAACGAATCAGGGATTGAAACTGGTCATCGGAAAGTCCTCGCAGAATCTTGAGACTGTCAAGGGTATCACGCTTGACCACTTCCTTGGAAAATTCTTTTTCCAGAGTTGCCATTTGAAAATTACCTTCTTCCGCTTACAATGCACTTTTCACGCTTCTGTCAGTCTAACTTCTGAATTGTGAGCTTGGCAACAAATAGCCCGGTTATGGTTCAATGTTTTTATGTCCAGCCAACCCGTCTCTGTCACCACCCTGACCCGCGCCATCAAAGAAGCGCTTGAAGCGTCTTTCCCTTACCCTGTAAGGGTAGAGGGCGAAGTCTCCAATTTTCGCCCCCATTACTCAGGCCATGCCTATTTCACACTCAAGGATTCCTTTGCCCAACTTGCAGCCGTGATGTGGAAATCGCGTGCCATCAACCTGCCCTTTGCCCTTGAAGACGGCCTGCAGGTGGTTTGCACAGGCACGGTTACTCTTTATGAAAAAACCGGGCGCTACCAATTCAATGTGCTCGAAATGCACAAGGCGGGCAAAGGCGATTTACAGGCCCGTTTTGAAGCCCTCAAACGTGAACTCTGGGAAGCCGGGCTCTTTGATGAAGCCCATAAATTGCCCCTGCCCACCTATCCTGGCCGGGTCGGCGTGATTACCTCCCCCACTGGCGCAGCCCTGCGGGATATTCTCTCAGTGGCCCGCCGCCGCAATCCCACCATCCCGCTGCTGCTGCGTCCGGCCCAGGTACAGGGTGAGGGAGCCGCAGCCGATCTGGCCCAAGCCATTCGTGATCTCAACCGCCACGGGGGCGTGGATGTGATTCTGCTCGGACGGGGTGGAGGTTCGCTCGAAGATCTCTGGGCCTTTAATGAGGAAGAACTGGCACGGGCCATTTTTGCCTCACGGATTCCGATAGTTTCAGCCGTGGGGCATGAGATCGACTTTACGATCGCCGATTTTGTCGCTGACAGTCGGGCAGCAACCCCTTCAGCCGCCGCTGAACTGCTCATTCCCAACCGCGAAGAAATGCTGGGCCAGCTTTATTATTATCAAGACAAGCTGGCGACCCAATTATTGCGACGCGTTCAAATCCAACGCCACCGGCTGGAAAGTTTAAAGCAGCACTATATCCTGCGCAAACCTGAATTGCTTTTAAGCCCCCACCAGGAAGCGCTGAAGCGTCAGCAAACGCTGCTCGCCCAGGCCTATACCCACCAGCTTCAAGCCAAAAGACAGGCCCTGGAGCTTCTGAAAAGCCGACTGCAAGGGCTCGACCCCCGACAGGTGCTGGAAAGAGGCTTTGTCATGGTCGAACAGCAAAATCAACCCATCACGCGGGCTGAGGCCCTCAAATCTGGCCCCGTGCGTCTGATCTTCGCCCAAGGTGTGCGCACGGGCCAATTGGCATTAAACGAAGAGAATTGAGAAAGAACCCATGACCAAAAAGAAACCTGTTTTTGAAGAATCGCTGGCAGAACTGGAAAAACTGGTTCAGAAACTGGAAGGGGAAATTCCCCTGGCCGACGCGATTGCGGCCTTTGAAAAAGGCCAGGCCCTGATCAGCCAGTGCGAAACCCAGCTTCAGGAAGCCGAACAGAGTGTAAAACAACTGGTTCACAGCGGCAGTGAAGACCTCGAAGAATTCAGCGAAGAACCTTTTTTTTAAGAGGAACTTGCATTCTTAAAAATCCCCTGATATTATTAAATGTATAATTTACACTAAAACACGAGGCCTGCCATGCCTGAATATTTTCGCCCCTCGGTCACTGTGGATCTTCTGATTTTTGATTGGACAGCCCGCCAGCTTTCTTTGCTCCTGATTCAAAGAGGCAAAGATCCCTTTGCGGGTACTTGGGCCTTGCCCGGTGGGTTTATTGAAGCAGAAGAAACCCTGGAAGCCTCAGCCCGCAGAGAATTACAGGAAGAAACAGGGCTTGAAGTAGGAGATTTGGCAGTTCTGGGAACCTATGGCGATCCCGGACGCGATCCACGGGGACGCACCCTGACGGTTGCGTATATGGCCTTTACCACAGAGCGCCCCCAAGTCAAAGGCCAGGATGATGCCCTCGCGGCAAAATGGTATCCGATTTCCGCTTTGCCGGATCTTGCTTTTGACCACGCTCAGATTATTCACGATGGCCTCAAATACCTCAAACACCAACTGCATAACAGTTTTGCAGGAACCCTGCTCAATCTGCCCAATCGCCAACCCTTGCCCGATCAAGCCCTGCTCACAATCCTACAAGACTTCTGCTTTTGACGCACTGTTTCATAGACGCTTGAAAGCAAGTCGGTTTATACTCTCTATCTGAGTATCCCTGCTCAATTTGCCCCATTTTTAAGCGTCCATTTCAGGGTGCCAGTTCAGGAGAGGTCAGGTATTTTTCATGACGGAGTCAGCACTCCCGCCTTTGGCAGAACAAATTCTGCGTTTTCTCTATGAAACCGATCCGGTCAATGCCACCGGTCTGGGAATTCATGACTATGACTATCATTATGCCGATTTTAGCCCCGAAAAACGGGCCGAAATTCTCAAGCAAAAAAAAGCTTTTCTACAAGAACTGAAAGCCCTTGAAGAAAGTCATCTTTCCAGCGAAGATCAGGTGGATCTTTCCATTCTGCAATCTCAGCTCAGTACTCAGATTTATGAGGAAGAAGTTCGCGAGAATCTGAAACGCGACCCTTCTCTCTATCCCACAGAAGCACTGTATGGGGTGCAGCAGTTGCAAATCAACTATAATCTGCCGCTGGATCACCGGGTATTGGCCATTATCGGCCGCCTTAAAGCCATGCCTCGCCTATTTGAACAGGGCATGGCCAATCTGCGCAGCAACCCCAGCAAAATTTCAAAGGTTTCGATCAGTGTCGCGCGCGACTCGGTCATGGCCGGGCGTCAGTTCTTAGAAGAAATCGTGCCACAATTTTCAGGCACCGTACCCCATTATTTTAAGGATTTGCTTGAAAGCAATACCCAGGCACTGAAAGCCCTCCACCATTACCAAAAATTTCTCGATGAACTGGAACCCCAGGCCCAGGATAGCCTGGCTTGCGGCAAAGAACATTTTGATTTTCTCTTGCGCAATAAATACCAACTCGACTATCACCTCGACGAAGTGCTTGAGATTGGCCGTGAAGCGCTCAAAGAAACTGAACGTCTGATCGCCGAAGTGGCCCAGGAGCTGAACCCCGGAAAAACCTGGCGCGAACAGGTTGAAGAGTTGAAAAACAAACACCCTGAAGCTGATAATCTGCTCCAGGCCTATAAAGCCGAGGCTGAACGGATTCGGGATTTTGTCGTCAGCGAAAATCTGGTCACCCTGCCGGAAACAGAGACCCTGGCGCTGATGGATACGCCGATTTTCCAGCGCAGTATCATGCCCTATTCCGGCTATGTTTCTCCTGCCGCCTTTGAAGATCATCAAACCGGCTATTTCTGGGTCACCCCTGTACAAGACAGCCTGAGCGACGAAGACAAACACAAACATCTGCGTTCTCACAATATCTATGATGTGACCCTGACCACCGTTCACCACGGCTATCCAGGGCAACACCTGCTCTTTGTGCAAACCCACCAACACCCTTCACGGGTACGCAACAGCTTTCCCGATCCCTTTCTGGCATCGGGCTGGCCCCTCTATTGCGAGGAAATGCTCTATACCGAAGGGCTCTATACCGATCTGAACACCCGCTTGTTTCAGCTCAAGGACCAACTTTGGCGTGACTACCGCGTAATCATTGATACCCAACTGCATTTGGGCCAGATGGATTACGAGACAGCAGTACAAACGCTGGTTGAAAAGGTCGGCCTGGATCCAGCCAGTGCAGAGGCAGAAGTCAAGCGTTACGCACTTTTCCCAACCATTGCAATTGGCTATATGTTTGGCAAACGCGAAATTATCCGCATGCGCCAGGAAATTGCAGAACTCAAAGGCGACGATTTCTCATTGCTGAAATTTCACAACAATCTGCTCAGCTTTGGCATGTTGCCGCTTTCACAATTGCGCCGCCTGATGCTAACGCATTACGGTCTGGAAGCCTAGAACACAAACAACGCAAGCCCCTGGAAAATACCAGGGGCTTGTTTTTTTTAAACTGGCTTCAGCCCTTCAAGGATTCTCGATCTCACAACGCTCTTCACCACAGCTCAGACCGACTTCAGCAGCCATTTCGTGCTCAGCAGCGCTCTCCTGCTGACACTTTTGCAATATCTGGGTGAAAACGGCCACGGGTTGCGCGCCTGAAACCGCGTATTTCTGATCAAAGACAAAGAAGGGAACCCCTGTAATGCCTATATTTCGGGCTTCACAGAGGTCGGCATCGACCTCATTGAAAAAAGCCTGGGGATCTGCCAGGGTCTTGCGAATGGCTTCGGGCTCCAGCCCCACTTCTGTCAACAAACGCACCAGGGTTTCGGTCTCGCCCAAATGCTCAGATTCGCTGAAATAAGCACGCAGCAACCGTTCTTTCGCCGCCCCCTGAAGCCCTTCCTGGGCTGCCAGATAGAGCAGACGGTGCACATCCAAGGTGTTCGTCCGTTTGGTTTTTTGAAGTTGCAAATCCAGCCCAACCTGGGCGCCCATGTTTTGCACACGCTCCATCATCTGCAGAATTTGTTCCCGGCTCTGGCGGTACTTCTGCATTAAGGCCGTTAGGGTGTCTTCGCTTCCGCCACGGGGAGAATCAGGATCCAATTCAAAACTGCGCCAAATCACTTCCACTGGCTCCGCAGCAGAAAAATCCGCCAAAGCAGCTTCAAGATGGCGTTTGCCTATATAACAAAAAGGGCAGACCACATCTGACCAAATTTCAATACGCATCGTTCATTACCTCGTCCTATAGAATACCAGCAATTCTTTGATCTGACTCAAGGTAATTTGCCCTGTTTCAGCTCATAATAGCCACAGAATGAGGGACTATCGCTGGAGGACAAGAAAATGAACACGATTTCACCTGCCTATTTGCAAACGCTTGAAAGCTTTCGTGCAGGCCAAACCCTGACACAGGCAGCCAACAGTCCCCGTATTCAAAACAGCCATTTACAGCTTCAAACCGGCGAAACCAGCCAGCGGATTTCAATTGAGGACTATCTGGCTGCTCCCCATGCCTTGGGAACTTCCCCCATGCAGGGAAGTTTGGAACTGCAGCTTGAAAACGGGCAAAAGCTCTCTATTCCGCTCTCTGAAATGAGCCAGGACAAACTTCAAGCAGCTCTGAATCAGGCCTTGCACAATTTAAACCTGGGCACAGCTCAAAAACTTACCCAGGGAACAGGCCCTCTGCTGGAGCAAATTCGTCACGGAGCCCCTGATCCGCAACGCGGGCCAGAGGTATTGGTCAGTTTTCTGCGCCAGCATTTTCAAGCCCTCGACAGCGACAAAGACGGCTGGCTCTCGGAACAAGAGCTTCAGAGTGCTTTGCGTTCCACCCAATACAATGATGCTCAGAAAGCGCTTTTGAACCGTGTCTTGGTCAATCTCTCCGATCTTGAAGAGTACAGCAATGACGAATGGGGAGACGAAAATGATGGCGTCACCTTAAAAGATCTTGAGGTCTTTCTCGCAGAAAGCAAAAACCCTGAAAATGAATCCGTCACACAAAGCCTAACCGGTTGGGTGAGCAGTGCAAATGGCAATTCTGCACGGGCTTATCAGCTTTTTTCCATGCATATGCATCTGCTCGACAGCGATCATGACGGTTTCGTCACCCGTGAAGATCTGCGTCTGGCCAGTCAAAACAGTCGGTTTTCAAGTGCTGAGCGCGCCTGGTTTGCCTATTTATCTGAACAAGTGGGTGAAATTGAAGAGCTCTCAAATGATGAATGGGGGGACGAAAATGATGGCATTACCCTGCATGATATGGAAGCCTTTCTCAAAACAAACCAGGATCATGGCATTCAACTGCCCAGCTTTCACCCCGAAATCAGAGGAGAACTCAATTTAAAAGTCAGAGACGCCAATGGTTTTAACCAGCCTGGCAGAAATGACCTTTCAGGCGTGATCTCAGGACATTTAAGCCTTGATCGCAGCCTGCTGGATCAGGCTCTGAGCTTGCTTCAGAAACAGGATATTCCCTATGTCTCGATTACGAATACCTGTTTCAATCCGCAAAGTAAAAGCTACGAAATTTCCATTTCCACGCTGCTCGACGATTTTAAAGTCAAACTCGGTATTTCACCAGAGGGCCTTCCCTACCTCGAACTCAGTGAAAACTGGCTGCCCAATGACCCGATCTTAAAACTGATCGAAGCAGGCCTTCACAGGCAGCTCGGTTCCCAGCTCAGTGAAAACGCAAAATTGAACCGTGTGGGCAACCGGCTCTATTTCATCCCCAAGCTTGAACAATTGCAGGTGCCTCTGAATAACCGCTATGTGACCCTCGAAGAGCTGCGCTTAAAACCCGAGAATGTGCGGTTTGAATTTGATCGCGATGGCAATTTCAAGCTCCATTTGCAAGGGGTCGAAGTGCGTGGCAGCAGCGGGGATCAGCCACTTTCAAGCACGGCTCAACCTGATCAGGGGCAGTTTCAAATCAAAGTTGCCCTGGATCTGGATGAAAAGCTCAAGATTCAGGCCAGCGCCCTGGATCTCAGTGGTCAGGCCCAAATCCAACTCGATTCAAAAGAGCAGGCCGAACTGGCTCAATACCTGCGTACCCACCTCGACAAAGAACTAGCGGAAGCGTTTATTCAATTGGTTTTTCTCAACCAGGGCCAATTGGATCTGCAGAACTTGAATGCAGGGGTTGAACTCAACAGTCGTCAAGGAAAGGTATTTATAGAGCTTCTGGGTGAAAAACTACAGATTTCACAGGCCGGAAATGTTTTGCAAAGCTTGGATCTCAGTTTGCTCGCCCCCTTTTTCAGACATGACTGAGCGAGAAAGGCAAAGACACTAAAATAATAGATGAGCGCTGGGATGCAGTCTGCGCAAGCTATCAGGTTTTTGAGTGAACAATCCTGTTTATCGGGCTCACCGTAAAACTTCGGCCTTCAGGCCGGAGATATAAGGTGTAGCGCTGGCAACAGCGCCCTCAAAA